>WQTB01000124.1 GCA_009786495.1 Treponema sp. | reverse complement strand
ATTTTGTCAGCGAATAATGTTCCTGCGTAAAAACCGGCAAGCGGCATTATTGCCTGAAACAATCCAAAATAAATGCCGGGAAGCAGATATTGCTTTATTGACGGCTTTTCCACAGAAAGACCCAATGTGACAGAGACGGCGAAGGCATCCATGGACAGCCCAACCGCGATCAAAATAATTTCTGGATAATTCATAATTTTATTATACAGATATTAACTAATAAATTGAATGGCGCAATGATCAGGTTAAAGCTGACGCGCGATGCAATCTGTCGTTGATTGCTTCGCCGAGACCTGTCTGCGGAGCGAGCTGCGCATAAATGCGGCAGACGTTACAGGCATCAAGTTCGTGAAGCGTTTCAAAAAAACAGGAAGCAGCCTGAAGCAAATCGCCTGATTCTGACAGCGTTTTTACAATTACATTCGCGCCCTTAATTTTATTCGCGGCGCGCCATGCGTCTCTTGCGCCGCCGTCAAAAAAAAGCAAGGCCGTTTTTTCTTCTGCGTCTGTTTTTTTATTTATGATTTCATCGCTTTTTAAAACAACAAGAGGCGTTTGCGGAGCGTAATGGCTTTTCAGTTGTCCCGGCGATGCCGGTATATTGATTGAAGGATCGGGGATTGAAGATTTTTCTTCGCTTGATAATTTTATTTTTAATAATGATTCAATCGCTTCTTTGGTCGTGCCGCCCGGGCGTAAAATTTTTACGCGGTTTTCAGTGATATCAAGCACTGTTGATTCAAGTCCGATCCGGGCGGGGCCTCCGTCAATAATTAAATCGATCTTTTCGCCGAGGCTGTCACGGACATGCTCCGCTTTTGTCGGACTCAGCGAGCCGAAAGGATTCGCGCTGGGAGCCGCGACCGCGCCGCTTGATAACGTAATTAATTTTTGGGCGGTTTCGTTATCAGGGAAACGGATTGCGGATGTACTCAAACCCGCCGACGCGATTGCGGGTATTTTTTTATTTTTAGGCAGTACAATTGAAAGCGGGCCAGGCCATAAATTTTCCGCAAGAAGGAAAAGCGTTTTTCGCGCTTCATTATTTAACAGGGATAAATCCGCGGTAATTTCAAGCGAGCTAAGCGCGGCGATATGAATAATTAATGGATCAAAAAAGGGACGTTTTTTTACTTCAAAAATTTTTGCAAGCGCCTGCGGATTAAACGCGTCCGCCCCAAGACCGTAGACAGTCTCTGTCGGAAACGCGGTAAGCCCGCCTGCTTTAATTATTTGCGCGCCCTTACTTATGGCTTCAGGCGATACAGGCAAAAATGTCATGATCAATAATACTGTANTTCATTAGTAAATTTATAGTAATTAAAATTTTACAAAATAAGGAAATATGTAATGATGCTTGTCACACCGCTGTATATGGTGTAGACTGTGATGACCACCGCTATTTATGTGGTTGTTGGCTGTTTACCGCTTTTTTTTCAAAATAATTCCGGTGTAAAAGGACTTGCAATGAAAATCCAACGTTTCTTCACAGATCGCGGAAGCGGTCCTTATTTTGATATTATCTGGGAACGCCGCAAGAGCGAAATTCGCGGCCTTAACGGCAAAGCGATTTTCTCCGAAGATACGGTTATTGTTCCGTCATTCTGGAGCCAGATCGCAGCCGATATTATCGCGCAAAAATATTTTCGCAAAGCCGGCGTCCCCAAAGAAAAAATTTATGATTGGAGAGCCAGATCGGGATACGCCGATAATCCCGATGATCCCGGAAATAATCTGCCTGAAGACGGCGCAGAGCATGACGCAAGGCAGGTCTTCCACCGTCTNGTTTATACATGGATGGAATGGGGCAGAAAAAATAAATATTTTGACAGCGAAGAAGACGAGAACGCTTTTTACGACGANACCTGTTACATGCTCGCNCATCAGGCTGCCGCGCCGAACAGTCCGCAGTGGTTTAATACNGGNCTTTATTCTGTGTACGGAATCGACGGGCCGGCGCAGGGTCATTATTATTTCGATNCTGAAAAAAACAGGGTGATAAAATCTGAAAGCGCATATAAACGGCCGCAGCCGCACGCGTGTTTTATTCTTTCGATAAATGACGATCTTGTAAACGAAGGCGGCATCATGGATCTTATGACCCGTGAAGCGCGGCTTTTCAAGTACGGCTCGGGAACAGGATCGAATTTTTCCGCGATCCGCGGAATGAACGAGACGCTCTCAGGCGGCGGCGTTTCATCTGGGCTTTTGTCGTTTTTAAAAGTAGGCGACCGTTCCGCGTCGGCGATTAAATCAGGCGGCACNACAAGGCGCGCCGCNAAAATGGTCACACTCGATATCGATCATCCCGATGTNGAAAAATATATCGGCTGGAAAGCGGGCGAAGAACACAAAGTCGCTTCGATGGTGACAGGCTCCTTAATATTAAAAAAACATATTGACGCGGTAAAACGCGCGCTTTCCGGATTCCGCGGCCCCGAAGACGACAAGTTTAACGCCGAGAAAAACCACGAGCTCGCGCTTGTTCTGCGCTCCGCGTTAGCTGACAAAATTCCGCCGTCTTACATTTATCAGCTGCTTCGCCGTCTTGAGCAGGGCGACGATGAAGTTGATATAAGCCAGTTTTCCACAGCGTGGGACGACGAAGCGTACAATACCGTTTCCGGGCAGAGTTCGAACAACAGCCTCCGCCTTGACGATGATTTTATGCGGGCTGTGTTAAACGACACCGACTGGGAGCTTAAAAGCCGCACAAAAGGCGAAACTGTAAAAACGCTGAAGGCGCGAAAGCTCTGGAATGACATCGCAAAGACAAGCTGGCAGTGCGCGGATCCCGGCCTTCAGTATCACACGACAATTAATGACTGGCACACATGCCCCGCAGGCGGCGAAATAAAGGCTTCAAATCCGTGCTCGGAATATATGTTCCTTGACGATACCGCNTGCAATCTCGCGTCAATTAATCTGGGCTGCTTCTACGATAAACAAAATAAAACATTTAATGTTGACGGCTTTGTNCACGCCGTNGATGTCTGGACGACAATCCTTGAAATATCCGTTGTGATGGCGCAGTTTCCGTCTCCGCGNATCGCGGAGCTTTCGTATCAGTACCGCACGCTCGGCCTTGGTTACGCGAACCTTGGAACGCTTTTAATGGTGATGGGNCTCGCCTATGATTCGGACGAAGGCAGGGCGGTTGCCGCTTCCATTTCGGCGCTTTTATCGGGCGAAGCGTACGCGTGGTCCGCGCGTATGGCAGGAGAGCTCGGCAGTTTTGAGCGTTATGGTGAAAACGCCGACAACATGCTCCGCGTTATGCGCAANCACAAACGCGCCGTGAACAACGCGCTTGACGGNGAATATGAAGGGCTTCACACAATACCAAGGGGAATCGATCCGGATCATTGCCCNGACTATCTTNTGGACGCNGCCAAAGCGGCATGGGACAGGGCGCTTGATCTTGGAAAGGCGCACGGTTTCAGAAACGCGCAGGTTACAGCGATCGCTCCTACCGGAACCATAGGGCTTTTAATGGACTGCGACACAACAGGCATCGAGCCTGATTTCGCGCTTGTAAAATTTAAAAAACTCGCGGGCGGCGGCTACTTTAAAATTATCAATCAGTCTGTGCCTCCGGCGCTTGAAAGTCTCGGTTATACGCCATTTGAAATCGAAGAAATTACATCGTACGCAATGGGAAGGAAAACTCTTAATCACGCGCCTGCGATTAATTATGATACGCTTAAAACAAAAGGTTTTACTCAGGAAGCTGTGTCCGCCGCGGAGGAAGCAGTTAAAACCGCGCTTGGCCTTGAAGGCGTTTTTAATCCGTATATACTCGGAAAATCCTTTGTAGAAAATATTTTAAAAATTCCTGAATCGACATGGTCGCTTGCGGGTTTCAGTCTTCTTAAACATATCGGTTTCAGCGGTCAGGACATTGAAGACTGCGAACTTTACGCGTGCGGCACAATGGGTCTTGAAGGCGCTCCCGGTCTTAAAAAGGAGCACTACGCTGTTTTTGATACCGCGGCTCCTTCGGGAAAAAACGGAAAACGTTCGATCCCGTGGACTGCTCATATCGGTATGATGGCCGCAGTTCAGCCTTTTATTTCTGGCGCGATTTCCAAAACGATCAATATGCCGAACTCCGCGGACTACGACGATGTAAAAGGCGCGTATATGCTTTCCTGGAAAAACGGCCTTAAAGCCGTAGCCCTGTACCGCGACGGATCAAAACTTTCNCAGCCGTTAAACACATTCGCGCCGGGAACCGATCCGTTAGCTGACACAATTCTCAAGGTGGAAAAAGGGCTNGANCTTCCGTCTTCTGTTCCTGACAGGAAGAAGGGCGCAAATAACCGCGGATTAAGAAAGCCGCTTCCCAACCGCAGGATGGGTTACACGCAAAAAGCGAAAATCGGCGGACATTCAATTTTTATCAGGACAGGCGAATANGAAGACGGCAGCCTNGGCGAAATTTTTCTTGATATGCACAAGGAAGGGGCNGCGTTCAGAAGCCTGCTTAACAGCTTCGCGATTACNGTATCNCTTGGGCTTCAATACGGCGTTCCGCTGGAAGAATATGTCGACGCATTTACGTTCAGCCGTTTTGAACCCAACGGCATTGTCCAGGGGCACGATTATGTGAAAATGGCGACCAGCGTAATTGATTATGTTTTCCGCGATCTCGCGATTAGTTACCTTAAACGAAGCGATTTGGGACAGGTAAAACCCGAAGACCTTATCGCGACAACGACAAAGAATGAAGCTGACGCATCAGATCCAAAGCAGCGAAGCGACAGGCAAAGCGCGGGCTTCAGGCCGAACAGCGTGACGATTTCAGCTAACAAACCGGCGCGGCAGCAGATTCCCGCGGGGCAGGGAAGCGCCGCAAAA
>WQTB01000123.1 GCA_009786495.1 Treponema sp. | reverse complement strand
TTGACGCGCCGTTTGCGTCCTGCGCGCCGGCTCTTACGACAATCCCGACGCCGGGCGCGTCAAGATCGATCCTGAGCGCGTAAAATTCAAGGCGCGGGTTTGTAATTTTTCCGTGAAAATAATCCATGCCTTCGGCGTAATGCTGCCATTGCGGCTGCACTGCTTCAACTTCCGGAAAAATCAGCGGCAGGATAACTCCCGCGGAAACGGGAGAAAGGGTAGAGCATGTTGTCAGTATTATTATCGTTACAAACGTTAAATAAATCTGCCGCCGGAATTTATTTCTCAGGCGGGGCATACTGTTATACTTCGCCTGATTAAATTTTTCCTGATGGCTTTTACGCGGTTTTCTAATATTCACCTTTTCCCTTGCGGTTCCTCTTTAACAGCTTGCGGGCATTTGCTTTTTTCTTCCTGTTAAGAATTGTGGAGGGTTTTTCATAATACTCCCGCTTTTTGAACTCGCGGATGATGCCTTCTTTTTCCACCATGCGTTTAAAACGTTTAATGGCTTTTTCCAGCATCTCGTTGTCATCAACTGTGATGTGCGCCAAATTAAATCACCTCCTTTCTTATAATATAATACTTTTTTGTTCACATATCCTGTATTCCGTAAAGTCTACCGATTATGCTGTTTTTGTCAATCAGGGGGCGGATTAGAATCGACTCCGGATCGGTGTTTTCCGTGCTTACCCTTAATTCCCAGTGAAGATGCGGCCCTGTGGAAAATCCGGTTGTTCCGACATAACCTATTAGCGAGCCTGTTTCCACTATCTGGCCTTCCTCGGCTATAAGGCTGTCCAGGTGATAATAAACCGAATAAATTCCCGGCGCGTGTTCGATAATAACNGTATTGCCGGAAATAATTCTTGACCGGCTGAGAACAACGCGTCCCCTTCCGCAGGCGTANACATCCGCGCCTAAAAATGATTCACCGGGAATTTGAGCGCCGATATCAACGCCGGCGTGTATGTTTGTCACCCTGTATCCGTCGGGATAAACATTAACCCTTCGCGCGCCGAACATGCTCGTTTTTCTTGTTGATCCGACAGGCATGATAAACTCGCCTGTGTGATAAACCTGATTTCCNGTTGTTGANAATATNTGCCAGAGCCTGTCCGCTTCGATTGCAAGCTGCGGATCGGGGGTTGTCGCCAAATCTGACATTGCAGGCGTTACATAAAGCATTTCCGATAAGAATACCCTTTCTTCCATTACAACGGGGAATTCCCAGACAAAATCTTTTGTATCTGTAATTCTGATAACCGCGCTGCCGTAGGCTACGGTAGTGGGTACGCCTATAACCGCTGCGTTAAACGAAGGATAACCGTCTTCCGCGGGAACCGTAAAACCGATCGATCTTGCCGCCCTGTTTCCGTTAATAATAAGGTCGGCGTATTTTATGGCGACGCCAAAACCGATTGTTACAGGATCCCCCGGCCNTATTTTTTCAGGCACAATCGAAAAATTATAGGGCGATAAAATTACATCCGCTTCTATCAGCCTGAGAATTAAAGGATCAACCGGCGATGTTTCTTCTGTTAAAACAATTTCTGTTAAATAATTTTCCGCCGCGTTAAACGCTGTTTCTTCATAAACATGATCTTCATTAACTGCGCTGACTCCCGCTTCAACGCCGCCTGAACTGCTGTTATTTGCAAAGTAAAAAATTCCTGTGACAGTTCCCGCGGCGGCAAGAGTAATTCCCGCAATCAGTAAAAATAAATTCCGTTTTATCATATTTGTATCCCCTTAACAGGTTTTTTTAAGATCCAAAACCATTATCTGCGGTATCTCGTTGCCTTTAAAATAATCGCGGTTTAAATTAAAGACAATATCGACTTTGTCATTAACGCCGAACTCCTTGTTCAGCACGCGGTCTGCGCTGTTCCAGTAAAGGGCAGGCCATTTGTGCTTTCCCGCGTCCAATGTCATTTTTACATGCTTTGCGTCAGGCTTGCCGATAAAATTAATATCCTTGATTGTAATATTTTTTGTCATAAAGACAAGCAGTTCATTTTCGCTGCCGTACGGTTCAAATCTGTCTGTAAGTTTTAAAATATCAGGCGACAGATAACTGTGCGGAAGCTCCGCGTCAATGTTGATTATATCGTCGTCTTTTTTCTCTTCAAATTCAATCGCCGATGTTACAAGTTTTAATCTATCCATGAAGGCGTCCCAGTTTTCCATTACCATGCTGAATCCGCCCGCGGCGCGGTGTCCGCCTGAATCGATAAATAAATCAGCGCATTGTTCCAGAAGAGCGCAGATGTTGTAGCCCCTTGCGGAGCGTATCGAGCCTGTGCAGATTTTTTCGCCGACAGAAACCGCCATCGCGGGAACATTAAGAGAGCGGGCGGCGCGCTGCGACATAAGACCTGTAACGCCCTTATTCATTTTTTCGCTATAGACAAGCGAAAATTTTTCGCCGTATTCCTTAAAGCTGTTATACGCCATCGATTCAATCAAAGCCCATGTTTCTTCTTCAAGGCTCTTTCGCTTTTCATTCATCGAAGCAAGCTCGCCAGCGAGCTGCTCCCTTTTTAATAAATCTTTTTCAAAAAAAAGCTCCGCGGCTGTCTGCGCGCATCCCATTCTGCGCGCCGCGTTAATCGCGGGGCATAATTTCCAGGAGATGTCCTTTGCGTCAAAATGACGGCCCGCGAGATCTAGTTTTTGAAGAAGCTGTAAAAGCCCGCGCCTTGGTTTTTTCTCAAGCGATTCAAGTCCGCGGCGCACAATGATCCTGTTTTCGTCCAATAGCGGCATAATATCGGCGATTGTTCCAAGGGCCGCAAGCTGAAGGTCGGCGTTTTCTTCTTCGTTAACATTGTCCGCGCCGGCGTTTTTTTCCAGATGCCGCGCGTATGAAATAAACANATTTACAAACACATCAAGTTCGCCGAGTTCCCTGTCCGAATACCTTGCGATTTTTGAAAGTTCCTTGATCCGAAGAAGGCTCTGATTCGCCGCCTGCGGTATCTCCTTTCCGATTTGCGCGGCGATGTCCATAAGCCCGAANTCNACGCCGCTTCCGAAAAGTTTTTTAAATGTCTGTTTATGAAGCGCNGCGTCCCAGCATAAAATATGCTGGCCTTCAAGAAAGGAAGGAAGACGCGTTTCGCTTACAGGAACCGCGCCCGGCACAATTGTTTCAGTTAACGTATCGTACACCTGAAGATTTCTCATCTTCGCGATNTCNATNACCCACGCGTCATTTAAAGGTCTTGTGTTTAACAGACACAGCTGCTGTCCGTAGAGTTCGCTCTTTTGCGCNAAACGGAGCGCGCAGACAAGTTTATATGCGACTCCGCAGCCGGCAAGATTTCTGAAAGGGTAAGCTGAATTTTTTAATTTGGGATTTATGATGACAAGNGCTTCTGGCAGTTCATCCTGCGGCTCATGGTGATCCGTNACTATCACGTCGATATTTAATTCTTTCGCCCTTTTTATTTCCGTAAACCGCGAGATGCCGCAGTCTACTGTAATTATCAGCGTTCCGTCTTTTGCCGCGAAATTTTCAACCGCTTCCAGCGAAAGACCGTACGATTCATCGCCTGTCGGAATGCGCCATGTTACATCCATTCCGGCGTTTTCCAGATAACCCGCAAGAACCGCCGTACCTGTAATGCCGTCTACATCGCCGTCGCCGAATACTAGCACCTTTTCGCCTTCTTCTTTCGCNGCAAGTATTCTTTCCACAGCGTCTTCCATNCCGTCAAGCGCGAACGGGTTACGCAGCGATAAAATATCGTCTTCAAGAAAATATCTGATTGATTCGCCTGTATTGCGGCCNCTTCTGGTTAGTATCGATGCGGTTAATGTGTCGCAGCCGTATTTCGCAGAAATTTCTTTTACCTGTTCGGCGGAAATTTCTTTTTTAACCCATTTCATTTATGGTTTATTTTACAGAAAATGCGGATTTATTTCCAGTCTTTATCAAAGCCGTAATCAGTTTCAAATATCAGTTTTTTTTCCGCGCCCGTTTCATCTTTAAAACTTATAATAAATTTTGGCATGCCGCCTGATAACCTTTTAAACCAGTTTGATTCTTTTACAATTCCTGACGAAATGATTTTTTCATTTTGTATATAGATCGATTTTTCTTCCGNCTGATCATTTTCCGCGCGTTTAATAAATGCGTCGAATAGGCTGTATTGCGGAAAATGCCTGAAACGAAAACCGCCTGACGTNAAAATNATCAGCCCCCATATTTTNCTCCGTTTGCTTTCNTCGAACCTGTCCCAGCCTGATATGTATTTTCCAAGCCCGCGCTTTAAAACTTTTTCGCCTGTNTTTTCTTCGAATTCCTTCCAGAACGCGTCAGGCGCTTTTTCTTTTTTTTCCGTGAACATCAGATGATTGTCCTTGCCGCTGTAATATCGATGCCTTCGCCGAATCTGTCCTGATCGGATTTGTTTTTCGGTTTCCAGCCTTTTATGATAATGTCTCCGGTTTTTACAGGGAGCTTTACCTTCGCCGAATAAATGTCAGCTAACAATTCGTCAATGTATTCGCGGAGACACGGCGACGCTGTTTTTACAGGCACGCGTTTTACAGCGTGTTGTCCGCTGCTTGTCATGTCTTCCTGTATCTGCATTGTCGCAGTTACTGTCCGTTTGGGCGCGCTTATTTCTTCTTTCGCGTATGTTTCGCCGCGTTTGCATTGACTGCCTGTTACGGCAAGGTTATCGTCAACTTCAAGGCGGCATCCTATGGGGCATACAATACAGGTCAGGTTTCTCATAACGTTTCCTAATTTAAATTAAATTCCAGAACGGAATCTGCGTTAATGTTTATATTTTTAAAATCTTCAGGACAAATTTTTATATTGATCATTTCTGACGGCTGGACATGGCGAAGTTTTACGCTGCGTAT
>WQTB01000122.1 GCA_009786495.1 Treponema sp. | reverse complement strand
GATGACGCTCCGACGCAAAGACAGTGCATCCAGTAACTGCTCATGTTAAGCCCGCCCCTTCCCCTGTTTTTCGGCATTACATTTAAAACAGCCATCGATAGAGCAAGATTCTTAACGGTATTAAGCCCGAGCATTGTTATAACTTTTACTATCGACGTGATATGCGTGTTTAAGGCGTAATATGCNGANTTTATAAGCTGTAAAAGCCTTCCTGTTAAAACAGGATCGAGTGAAATTACTTGATTCAAATCCGAAGGATTAACTCTTGAACTGTTGCAAATTTCAAGTACCTTNGACGCTGAAACAGGAAGGCTCGGCATCTCGTTTATATAACTTAAAATCTTTTGATTTAACCNTTCTTTTGTCATGGAAATAATCCCGCAAGCGGCCTTGCAGTAACTTCGGCGGAAAATTCACCGATATTTATTTTTCCGCCTGATATGCGGTTGTACGCGGCGACTCTGAAATAATAGAGCGTACCGTTAGAAAGCCCTTCGATGTAAGCAGTGTTCGTCATTCCCACATTTATGGGAGAAGATCCCAAAAGCGCGCCTTCGCCGAAAAGTTCGTCTCTTACCGTGCTGTAATAAACAAGATATCCTTCCGTGTATTCATCCGGCGAGTATCTCCAGCGCAGCGTAACGGCGCCGTCTGACGCGACCGCGGTTAAATTGCGCGGCGGCATCGGCGGCTCGCCCGGTATGTAAATGATTTTAAGCTCGTCAATATAAGGGCTCGCTTCCCCGTCCGAAGACGGATAAAGATCAGCTGCGATTTGCACATAACGCCCTTTGATTCCTGATACGTCAGTCCCGGGCGTAAAATTAACCCAGCGCGCCGAGTTTAACTGCCACGGATCGTCGCCCGCGCGTATAAAAAAGTTTATTTCGCTGTCATCGGAAAAACGGAATCTTCCGTTTTCGCGGTACTCGTTAAAAACAATATGACTGCCTGATGNGTTAATATTGTATCTTCCGCCTGTAACGTCAATCCTTACAAGGCCGCTTGAATATTCGCCCAGATCGATAACGCCGGTTTCAATCCTGCCGCCCTGCGGATTATACCTTTGAACCGAAGAACGCCCCGCAAAAGCGCTGTGAATTTTAAACTCGTCCATTATGCCTGAAAAACTGTCGCCGAGCAGAAAATGTCCGCCTGATCCCGTAACAGGCGTGTACACTTCGCTGTTTTCTCTCCCTGTCGCTGTCGCGTAGGCGATTGCTTCAATCGCGCCGTCAACAAATATTCCAGCATTCCGGTTGAAGCGTCAAACCTTATTAAATGATGGCTCCATGTTTTAGGAACTATTGGAGCGCTGCCGGTTAATTCAATATTAATGTTAGACGCGCCGCTGACAGAAGTAAAAAAATTGACAAATGACCACTGCATCCTGTTTCTTGACACAGAACAGGTTATCCGCTGAACGGAACCGGCGGCGCCTGTTCTGTTAGCTGCTACCCATGAAAGAATTCTTTCGCCGTTTTCCATGTTAAACGGATAAAGCCAGAATTCAATCGTAAAATCCCTTAAGCGGTTTCCCGGCGCGAAAAGCGCCGAGTAACTGTAAGGTTCAATGATGATTGCGCTGTTATTTGAGCTTGACCTGTTAAAAAGCGCGGCTCCCGATCCCGCTCTTGCGTACAAACGGCCTGCGGCTTCAACTGCGGAAGGAACCTGAAGCCTGTAATTTCTGGCGCTGTCTGCAAATAAGGCTGTCTGGCTTTCGTCAAAAGAAAGCGCAATGTCTACCGCGCCGGATGACATTGGCAGGAATGTTCCAAGAACGCCTGATGCCGCCTGATAGCCTGAAACCGACGCGCCTGAAGCTGATGAAAGCGCAAGCACAGGATACGGCCTTACAGACCTTACTTCCGTAATACCGGTTTTATATTCTGCGATTCTCCATGATGAAGATCCGCCGATCGTAATGGTTCTTTCCCCGATCGCAAAGAGGCTACCTGAAACTGAAATGAGTATGTATAATGAGAAAACGGATAAAATAATTTTTTCATGGTAACCTTATTATAAGAATATCGGTCAAAAATGCCAAAAAAAGAATAATGGAATGACATGATTATAGGAAATGAGAAGAAAAATGACAATCAAGACAATTCTCAGGCGGAAAATCATCTTGAAAAATTGAAAAAAGCCGCCCTGGACACCCCATCCGAGCCCGGCGTTTATATTATGAAGGACTGTGACGGGCAGATTATCTATGTGGGAAAGGCAAAATCGCTAAAAAACCGAGTTAAATCATATTTTTCAGGCAGTAAAGACATAAAAACAGCTACCCTGATGCGCCATATCCGCTCCTTTGAAACAATAATTGTGTCAAGCGAATATGACGCGCTGCTTCTGGAAAACACGCTGATAAAGCAGCATTCGCCGAAGTACAACATCAACCTGAAAGACGGCAAAACATACCCTGTCATTCGCATAACGCATGAAGATTTTCCGCGCGTCTTCCGCACACGCAGGATTATTAATGATGAAAGCCTTTATTACGGCCCGTTTACAAATGTTCAGGGCGTTAACGTAATGATGGAACTTGTCGACAAGCTTTTTCCGCTGCGCAAATGCAAAATAATCAAAATGAAGAAAGCTGCCGGTTCAAAATCACGGAAGCGGAGCGCATGCATGTACTACCACATCGGACGCTGCATGGCTCCATGCTGCGGAAAAATTTCCAAAGATGAATACGCTCTTCATGTCCGTCATGTGCAAAATCTGCTTTCAGGCGAAAACGACGCTCTTGTTATCGGCCTTACCGCCAAAATGCACGAAGCCGCGCGTGATTTGCAGTTTGAAAGAGCCGCGCACATCAGGAACACAATCAGGGCGATTGAAAGCCTTACAGGCGAAGACAGTCAGGTTGTAGACTTAAACCCCGAAGACAGGGATTACATCGCATGGGCTTCAAGCGGAGTGCTTGCAACCTTTACCGTTTTTTCGATGCGCGGCGGCAAGATGACAGGCAGAGACCTTTTCCGCACACGCAGCGCGGCGGGCGAACAGGAATCGCTGGAGCATTTTATCACTTCCTATTACAATCCTTCAAAGCCGCCGCCTTTAAAAATTTTTATTCAAAGTCCGGCACAGAAACATAAAGACACAGAGGAAGCGGAAAATAAAGAATTAAATCCTGGGTTGGTTCAAAACTGGTTCATGGAAAAATTCGGATACGNGCCGCAGTTATTACCGCCTGAAGAAAAACATCATGCGGCGATTCTTGCGATGGCAGGGCAGAACGCATCTGAAGATTTGCGAAAGAGGCTGAAGGAAAGNGGCGCNGGCCCTGCGCTTGATGAACTTGCGCGGGCGCTTAATCTTGAAACAAAACCCGAGCGGATCGAAGGATTTGACATTGCGCAGCTTGACGGCAGGCATCCTGTAGCGTCTTTAATTTCTTTTAAAAACGGCGTACCTGACAAAAAAAACTACCGCTACTTTAAGCTGCGCACCGTTATCGGAAAAGTGGATGATTTTGCCGCAATGCGCGAAGCCGTCAGCCGCCGCTACTCGCGTCAGATCCGCGAAGGTAAAGAGCTGCCCGATTTAATACTTGTAGACGGCGGAATAGGACAGGTAAACGCGGCGAAAGGCGTNCTTGATTCGCTTGGAATTAACTGCGATATAATCGGGCTTGCAAAANGCGATGAAGAAATATGGCTGCCTGAAGCGAAAGAACCTGTTGTGCTTTCCAAACAGTCAGAAGCGTTAAAAGTTTTACAGNATGTCCGCGATGAATGTCACCGTTTCGCAACAGGGCTGAATCAAAAGCTCCGCTCCAAAGACCTTTTCTTCCCGGTACTGGAATCGGTGGAAGGAATCGGACCAAAGCGCGCCGCCGTAATTATGAAAACTTATGAATCAATTTCTGGAATCGCATCAGCGCAGCCTCTCGATATTTCACATCGATGCGGCATAAGCGAAGCGTCAGCCAGAGCTGTAAGAGCTGTAGCGAAACTTGCGCTTGAAGAACGCGGTATTTCATCAAATTGATTAAGTCCCAAAATCGATATAATATATTAATATATTACCAAATTTATTAATAATATACTTTAAGAAAACCCATGAAATATAGAAAATTAGGAAATACCGCATTAAATTTGCTTGACAGATGCGGAATTTACTACATAAAATTATACAAGAATATTTTATTCTAAATAATTTATGTTAAAAAAAGGAGAGAGAAATGAAGAAACTATCCATTTTACTCGTTATGTTTATTCTGGCGGCAGGCTTAATTTTTGCTCAGGAAGAAACTACTCAAACACAGGAACAGCCAGCAGCGCAGCAGGATGAGCAGCCGGCAGCTGAAAAAGAACGCTCAATTGAAGGTTTTAACCTTGAAATAAACTGGGGTTTTCCTGTGCACTGGTCAAACAGCACATATGACAATTTGATCATCGAAGCGCCGGANGGCGGAGATAAAGCAGTAACAGCCGATACNGCTTTTGGCATCACGGCAATATTCAATTTTTCNAATATAATCGGATTATCGCTGGATTTTGATTTCTTCTANGGCGGAAAAATCGCCGGATTTGCGTCAGACAGAGCTGATTATATTTCNCTTTTTGGNTTTGATTTCTACTTAGGGCCGGTTTTCTATCTGTTTAACAACAACCTGCTCAGAATACCGCTTTCATTCGGCGCGCATATGTATTATTTTGCTGATGAACGCTGGGCGCCNATACCGATTGAACCATCCAATGGTTTACCGCAGACNGAAAACGCTATTTTCAGAACAAATGATATGCAGTTTGGTCCTTACCTTTCTCTCGGCGTCCAGTTCCACTTTAACAAAGACCTTTACGTATTCAGTAAAACTACTGTAGCTATTGACCTCTTCCGTTTCATGGCAATTAATGGCGGCGCAGC
>WQTB01000121.1 GCA_009786495.1 Treponema sp. | reverse complement strand
TTTCCGTCTCTTATATATAAACCGCCGCCTCTTGCGTCTGAATAATTTCCGGAAACTGAACCGCCTTTCATGATAAATAATCCTGATGAAAGATACACGCCGCCCCCGTAATAACTGCTGTTATTTTTTACAGAAGAGCTGTCCTCCATGATAAAGGAGCCGCCTTCAATACATACTCCGCCGCCCTGAGCATTCGAAGAATAATTGCCTGATATTGAAGCTGTGCCTTTCATTATAACTGAAGCTCCGTTTCCTATTCTGACAAGCGCGGAATAATTATTTTCGCTGCCGGCAAGATCAACATCATGCANAATCAATGTCTGGCTGCCTGTTAAATAAAACATGCAGCCGTCTCCTGATAAAGTAATCAAATGGTTTCCTGTTATTGTTATATTGATATTTTCCAAAAAATTAAATGTCGGAAGGAAGTAATCTGNAANACTCGATATGTAAATATCNNCGGTAATAACAATATTATAAGTTTTGCCGATACCGCCCTTATAAATCGCATTAACCGCCCTGTTCCATTCAATCTGGTTTTTAACCTGTAATGTCAGCACATCGTCTTTATGCGGGAAAGGATAAAATGGGTTCTCGCAGGAAATAAATACAGCGGTTAAAATAATTATGTATAACAAATTTTTTAGCGGTTTTCTATTCATTAGAAAAATTTATCATATATATTATGGTTAAATCAAGGTTATTACAGCGAAAAGCAAAAAAAACCCGGCATCTAATACCTAGGCGCCGGGACAGAAAACCTGCGTCAATGTGCAATTGGGATAAATCCCTGACGCATGTTTTCCTTACATAATTGAATCTATCATAAACATGGTGAGTAAACCGCATTAAAGGGGTATCATTAAGGTATCATTTTTATTTTTAATTAATATTTCATATAACGATATTTTTTATTTTTGTATTTTTATTTTATTATTTGCGCAAGTATTTCGCGTTTATTATTATTTTCGGATATGCCCAGTTTGCGGTAAATTCCTGACAGGCATGTTTTTACGCGGCTTACCGAAAGGAAAACNTTGTCCGCGATTTCCTTGTTNTAAAGTCCTTTCGCCGCAAGAGCCGCTACCGTCATTTCCTTTTCTGTAAGGACAGATGAAAGCCTGCGGGATTNGTCAGTTTCTCTGTTACGCGCTTTTTCGGCGAGACGCAGGAATCCGAGAACGCGCATCCTGAATTCATCAATATCATACGGTTTTGTTATATAATCATTTCCGCCCGCTGATAATCCCGCAAGAATGTCTTCGCGTTCAGCTTTTGCCGTAAGAAAGAGAGCGTAAACAGGAGCCCGGGATGTTTCGCATAACGTTTGTATTTCTGCGTTAAAATCGATGCCGCTTCCGTCCGGAAGTATAATGTCAAGAACCGCGACATCGGGGCGGCTACTCCTGATAAGTTCGCGCGCCTGCGCTATGTTTTCCGCAGTAAGTACTGTAACGCCTTCGTTTTCCAGCATTCTGCGGTTTATATCCAGGATTTTTAGATTGTCTTCAAGAAGAAGCACGGTTCCTTTTACGCTCATACCGCGCCCCGCAGCAGCACTGTAACGATTGTTCCTGCGTTTGTTGCGTTTAACGTTTCTGCGGCGCCGGCTGTTACTGCTGCGCGATCCGCCTGATCATTTGTTTTGCAGGGCGCGGGGCTTTCCACGCTGATGCCGCCGCCGTGTCTTCTTGCGATATCCCTGCAGATTGTAAGGCCGAGTCCGCTGCTGCCTTCTTTTCCGCTTACGCCGCGTTCAAAGATATGCGGCAGTATTTTCGGATCGATGCCCGNNCCGTCGTCGATTATCACGATTTTTACGCACGAAGGATCATCCGCGCATGTTTCAACTTTTATTTTTATTGTCTTCGCGTCCGAATGCGTTATCGCGTTATGCAAAATGTTCCAAACAAGCTGCGTCAGCGCGTCGGCGTCGCCTGATATTTCCGGTATGCTGCCGCCGATAAAAACCTGCAGCTTTTTTCCCCTTCGCGACGAGACAGGCTCGAATAAATGCGCAAGGCGCGAACAAAGATCGCCCATGTTGACAGGCAGGTTTTTATGAATGCCGCCGTCAACCGCGCCGAATGTACTCATCAATATTTTTAATGTTTCGTCCGCCATTTGCGCAAGACGCTTCGCTTCATCGCTGATTGTCGCAAGATCGGCGGCTGTCTGCGCGCCCGGCAGTTTTTCGTTTAACGAAGACTGCTTTATCTGCTCCACCGCGAACTGCGCGTAAGCTGACATCACAGTAAGCGGAGTGCGCATTTCGTGGCTCATTCCGGCAAACAGTTTGCTTTTCATCATCGCGTATTCTTCCACCTGCCTGCGCGCGGCTTCAAGTTCTTTTTGTCTTTGGCTGTATATTTTCAGGTGCAGCGCCATTGTAACGCCAAGCGCGATGCTGACAATGTTAAAACAAATAATTATATCGATCATGATGTCAGCTTCTGAAATATAAAAATTTATAGTTTCTGGATGATAATACGCGATGATGCACAATGATGTATAAACAGAAAGTTCTATGGCGGCAGTTATTATGCGCTTTTTTCCTTCAAGCATAAAAACCGTAAATAGAACCGCGAAGACAAAAAATAAAGGCATCCCGCTGTGATAGCCGCCGGCGCTAAAAAAAAGCGCAGGAAAAAACATTAAAAATATGCAGATAACAGATATCATATAACAGAGCTGGTATTTTCCGCTGGAAAACGAATAACGCAAAAGAGCCGCGGAAAGGATCATGATCAGCATATTAAGAATGAAATTGGCGGGTCCCGCGCCGACAAAAATGCCCGTAACGCCCGCAATCAGGCTGATGAGCGTTCCGGCGGCGGCAAGAATATTAAAAAGCCGGACGCGGAATTCAAGCTGAGCGCCGAAGAATTTCTGAGTAGTCCTTTGCAGGAATATTTTCATATTTTGTGTTTAATTTTATCAGTTTATTCTAATTTCTCCTATATCAAAAAATTTGTATAACAAGGTATAATGTAAACATGAAACAGCCGGTTTCGCTTTCTGATATTAATATTGACGATTCATACTGGAACAGGTACACAAGGCTTATCCCCGAAAAGGTAATTCCCTGGCAGTGGGAAATTTTAAACGACAGGTTAAAAGATACGCCCCCAAGCTATTGCCTGAAAAATTTCAAGATCGCGGCAGGCGAAGAAAAAGGCAGACAGCAGGGGATGGTCTTTCAGGATTCCGACGCTTCAAAGTGGCTTGAAGCTGTCGCGTACAGCCTTGCAAGCCGTCCCGATCCGCAGCTTGAAAAAACCGCCGANGAAGTGATCGNGCTAATCGGCAGGGCGCAGGAAAAAGACGGCTA
Source organism: Treponema sp. (assembly GCA_009786495.1). Next base: position 1,587 of record WQTB01000121.1, on the reverse strand, counting down.
TCTTAACACTTATTTTTCGCTTAACTATCCTGATGAAAAATGGAAGAACCTGATGGAAGGCCACGAGCTTTACTGCGCCGGTCATTTTTTTGAAGCGGCGGCCGCGTATTATGAGACTACGGGTAAAAAAGCGATTCTTGACATTGCNTGCCGCTTTGCGGATTTAATATGCGAAACATTCGGCCCTGAAGATGGAAAGATGCACGGTTATCCGGGACATCCCGAAGTTGAGCTTGCGCTTGTAAAATTGTATCGCGTAACAGGCGCGCGGCGTTATCTTGACATGGCGAAATATTTTATTGATACAAGAGGCGGCGAGCCTAATTATTTTCTTGAAGAAAAAAACCGCCCCGGTTTCAGGTCTGTATGGGGCGGCTCTCACGGATTTGAACCAAAATATTTCCAGTCGCATCTTCCCGTCAGAAAACAGGATACAGCGGAAGGACACGCGGTGCGCGCGCTGTATCTTTACTGCGCGATGGCGGACATTGCGCAGGAATATAATGATACAGAACTTTTGGAAAGCTGCCGCGTTCTCTGGAATAATATTACGCAGAAGCGGATGTACATCACAGGCAGCGCGGGCTCGTCAGGTTTTCTTGAGCGTTTCACAGTTGATTATGATTTGCCGAATGATTCAAATTATTCTGAAACCTGCGCTTCTATCGCGCTTGCGATGTTCGGCATGAGAATGTCGAAAGCAACAGGCGACGCTTCTTATTTTGATACAGTTGAACTCGCGCTTTACAACAGCGTAAGAAGCGGCATTTCGCTTGAAGGCGATAGTTATTTTTATGTTAACCCGATGGAAGTATGGCCGCAGACTTGCATGGATTTCACTTCACGTTCGCATGTAAAGCCGGTGCGCCAGAAATGGTTTGACTGCGCCTGCTGCCCGACAAACGTAGCGCGTATTTTTACAAGCCTTGGGCATTACATTTATTTTCTTGATGACGACGGGCTTTACATAAATCTTTTTATTCAAAATGAAACTTCTTTTACAATAAACGGAAAAAAAGCGATAGTATCGCTTACAACCGATTATCCGAAAACGGGTAATATAAAAATTGCTGTAAAGGGAGAAGACGCTGTTTTTTCCGTAAACGTTAGGATTCCGTCATTCGCGGAAAATATTTCCTTTTATGTAAACGGCAGTCTTATTCACGGGGAAAGAAAAATCAATTACTGCCGTTTAACAAACATCCGAAGCGGCGATGAAATTACCGTTATATTTTTGATGAAGCCAAGAATCATTTATCCCAATCCGAAAGTGCATTACAACTGCGGTAAAATCGCAGTTGCACGCGGCCCTGAGATTTTTTGCTTTGAAGAATGTGACAACGGCGAAAACCTTGCCTCTTTGTCACTTGATACAAAAAGTCCGTTAAATGAAATCTGGCGCGATGATCTTCTTGGCGGCCTTATGACGATAAAAGCAAAAGGCAGGAAATTAATTGAGCCTTCGCAGCCGGATTCATTTTCTGAAAAATTTATACCGCAGTCAAAGGACATTGAGCTTACCGCTGTTCCTTACGGCTTTTGGTGCAACCGTACACCCGGCGAAATGCTTGTATGGATTAGAGCGGA
>WQTB01000120.1 GCA_009786495.1 Treponema sp. | reverse complement strand
TGATACTTTGCTGGTTACAGAGTACTGCTTCCGCGCGGCCATTATCACTTCATGCGGCTGTTTATCGCGGACAAGTTTGTTAAGCACAACATCAAGCTGCCGTATATCAATCGGTTTGGAAATAAAATCGTCAAACCCGCTGTTAAGGAATATGTCCGACTGCCCCGCCACCGCGTTAGCTGTCAACGCGACTATCGGAGCCGTATACCCCAGGCTTCGAATCCGCTTTACAGCTTCTATTCCGTCCATTTCNGGCATCATATGATCCATGAAAATTATGTCGTAAACCTTTCCTTCTTTTACTTTATCTATCGCTTCCTGTCCTCTCATTGCCGTATCAATCTGCAGCCTGTAAAGTCTCATAAGGCCGATNGCTACATAAATATTTGTTTCAACATCGTCCACNACAAGCACNTTTCCGTACGGCATCGGATCGCGGGTAATCTGCGCCCATTTTTTCTGCGTCATGTAATTCATTCTGAACTGCCTGAGATTCTCGGCTATTTCATTTCCAAGCACTTCAGCGCCCGCTGCTATCTGCGGCAGCCGCAGCGAAAAAAGCGATCCNTTCCCTTCTTCNCTTTCNACGGCAACTTCGCCGCCCATAAGCGAAACAAGACGGCGCGTTATCGCAAGCCCAAGCCCCGTCCCTTCAACGCTTGCNGACGTTTGCTGATGGAAACGNGTGTATTCATCAAACAGTTTGCTAAGCTGCTCTTTTGTCATTCCGTGTCCTGTATCCCGCACGCTTATCAAAAGCGTTATTTCCTGTCCGTTAGCTGTCTTTTTTTCCGCAGCGAATTCTGAAGCCACCGTCAGTATTACCTTGCCTCTTTCCGTGTATTTGAAAGCGTTTGACAGAAGATTGTTCATTATCTGTTTAATGCGAAGCTCGTCGCCGATAATATTCGCGGGCACATCTTCGCTTATATTAAGTTCAAACTCGATCGGCTTGCTTCCAATCCTCATCATGTTTAAATGCACCGAGTCGTTTATCATGCTTGCGGTTTTGTATTCCGCGGGAATTATGTCAAGTTTGCCGGCTTCAATTTTTGAAAAGTCCAGAATGTCATTTATAATTCCAAGAAGCAGATTGCATGAAGTGAAAATTTTTCCAAGGCCTTCTTCGATATCTTTGGGGAGCGATTCGTTTTGTATTAATATTTCNGTTACTCCGAGTATNGCGTTCATCGGCGTGCGAATTTCATGGCTCATCGTGCTTAAGAAGGAGCTTTTCGCCTTGCTCGCGTTCTCCGCGACTTCCTTTAATACGGCAATCTGGGCGAAAGGTTTTCTGATAAAATCCGAGGCGATAACGGCGGCAATAACATTAAGAATAAAACTGACAAGGCCTACAATAAGAAGCCCCATATCAATATCTTTAACAGGGCTTTCGGGAAGGGGAGCCACAACGCCGAGGCTCCAGCCTTCATCTGATCCTGATACCGGCCTGTATGAACAGGTGCGCTGAATGCCGTAAACAGAATAATAGCCGGTCCCTGATTTTCCGTTTACCATATGCTTCACGGTGTTGGAGAGTTCTGTAAAATTGCGGTCTGTATCCGCGGAATGAATATAATTGAAGCGCTCGTGCACCCAGTTTTCGCGCGGGTTGGATATTGCGAATCCNTCNCTGTCGCTTAAAAAAATGTGTCCTGAATCCCAGATTACAAAGGGCGATAAAAGNCGGCTGAAATACATTCCGGGAAGCGTAAGCACAAGTATTTTGTTATGCGCATATTTAAACGGAACGGCGATGTAAAATAAAATATCGGAGCCNTCCTGAATGGTGGATGTAATTNCGCTGTGTCCCTGAAACGCNCTTTTAATGTATTTATCGCTGACTAATTTTCCGCTCGCGGGTTTGTCTCCCGACGCGGCAATCAAACTGCCGTCCGCCTGTAAAACGGCAAACCCGGTAAATTCAGGATAGGAAATTTTATTATCCGATAAAACCTGCTGCCACAGCGATTCATCAAATCTTTCCAGATTATCCGCTGTTATACCGGCTTTAAATTTTAAATTGTAAATTTCGCCGCTTACATAATGATCCGCTATGTTGGACATTACCGTAAGATCAGTTTCCAGAGATATATCAACATTCCAGTTAACATAACTGATACCGGCAAAGACGCTGAATAAAATGATAATTAAATTAGTCAGTATAATTACAAGTATCGCTCTTACGCGAATTGTCATATAACACCTTTGTTCCCGGCGCGGACTTTCGCTAAATTATATCACGGTATTTATTATAATGGCAATGAAGAAGTTNAGGCTTAAATTACAAAGCGGAAAACGGGAGTCGGACCCGCGACATCGACCTTGGCAAGGTCGCGCTCTACCACTGAGCTATTTCCGCAGTACATAAACACTAGCAAAAATAATGAGTATTGTCAACAGGCCCTATACGGAAAGAATATTCTCAATTCTTGACAGCTCTTCGCCGGAAAGGGGCGGCTGTGATAAGGCCGCGAGATTTTCCTTTAGCTGGGCGGAAGAGCTGGCTCCGATTAAAACGCTGGTGTTGCGGCTGTCGCGAAGTATCCACGAAATTGCGAGCGCGGACAGGGTTCTTCCGCCTTCTTTTGCGATATCGTTTAGCGCGTTTAATTTTTTTATAAGTTGCGGCGTAATCGCAGAAGCTTTAAGAAAACCGTTTTTGGAAGCCCTTGATCCTTCGGGGACAGAGCCGTCAAGGTATCTTCCGGTTAAAAGACCCTGGGCAAGCGGCGAAAAACAAATGCAGCCTGCTCCTTCTTTATCAAGAACGTCCANAAGCCCGTCTTCCGTCCAGCGGTTTAACATTGAATAACTTGCCTGATGNATCAAACACGGTACGCCGAAACCGCGGAGCGCTGTTATCGCTTTACCGCTTTGCTCNGCGTTGTAATTNGAAATNCCCGCGTACAGAGCCTTGCCCTGTTTTACGGCGTCAGCCAAAGCGCCCATTGTTTCTTCGATTGGCGTTTGCGGATCAGGACGATGGCTGTAAAAAATATCGACATAATCAAGGCCCGTCCGTTTAAGGCTCGCGTTTAGGCTTGCGCTAAGATACTTCCTGCTTCCCCACTCGCCGTAAGGGCCGGGCCACATATCGTAGCCTGCTTTTGTCGAGACAATTATTTCGTCGCGGTAGGGTAAAAGATTTTCTTTTAAAATGCGGCCGAATGTAATTTCCGCGGAGCCGGGAGGCGGCCCGTAATTATTCGCAAGATCGAAATGGCAGACGCCGGAATCAAAAGCCGCCAAAACAGTTTCGCGTCCTGTCTCAAAACAGTCAGTGCTGCCGAAGTTATGCCAGAGACCAAGCGAAATCTCAGGCAGCATAAGGCCGCTTCTTCCGCACCTGCGGTACTTCATTGACTCGTAACGTTTTTCAGCCGCTGTATAATTCATAAATATTCCTTCTTAATTAATAAATTTTTTCACGGCGGATTTTAATACGGGCGCGTTAACAGGTTTAAATACAGCATCCGCCGCTTTCTTAAAATTTGGATCGGTTTTTAGATTTTCATCAAGCCTGCCCGTAAGAAAAATTACGGGGATGCCGCTGGTCTGCGGATTGTCTTTTAATTTTTCGATTGCTTCAAGCCCTGTCATATCCGGCATTTCGATATCAAGAAGAATTAAATCCGGCGTCTTTTTTTCCAGCAGCGAAAACATTTTCTGCGCGGAAGGCATTGTCAGTACCCTGTACTCGTCTTCGAGCGCGCTGCTTGCCATAACAAGATTGGCGTCATTATCGTCAATAATAAAAATAATCTTTTCCATGGTTATTTAAATAATGACTTGTTGTCTTCCTTTATCGATTTTAATTCCTGCGAAATTCTGATATGCTTGGCGACTTTATCATTTANNTCCTTCGGTTTAAAAGGCTTGACGATAAAATCAGAAGCGCCGATTGTCATCGCTTTGTTGACATGATCCGGNGTGCCTTCCGTCGTGATGATGATAATCGGCGTTTCATTATGCCCCGGAAGTTTGCGGATTAGGGGAATAAGATCGAACCCGTTAATTCCCGGCATCACATAATCAAGCAGAATTAAATCGGGATGTTTCGATCGCAGAAAATCCAGGGCATCTTCGGATTTGGAAAGTATATAAACCTTGTATTTATCTTGTAACGCATACTGCATTGCCCTTAACATGCTTGTAACATCGTCAACAATGAGGACGCTGGGTCTGTCATCATCTTCATCAAATTCAAAATGATGCCCGGGGCTTTTCCTGTGGGTAATCAGATGAGCGTCAATCGCTTCGATTAATTTCGCGGCGGTAAACGGTTTTACNACATAATCTGCGGCGCCAAGGCTGAGTCCTTTAACCACGCTCTCCCTGTCGCTGTTGCCTGTAACAAAAACNACAGGAATTTCGCAGAACCTTTCATTTGACTTTAAGCTTTTAATCGTTTCATATCCGTCGATGTCGGGCATGTTGACGTCAAGCAGTATAAGATCGGGCATAAAATACTCAAGAAGCTCGTACATTTTTGTGGCGGAATCCGCGGAAAAAATATCATATTTTTCGCCAAGCCTGCTTTTAACGGAAACAAGACTGTAATTTACATCGTCAACATAAATTATTTTTTTTCTTTTTTCTGTTTCTGCCGCNGCGTCTGTTTCATTTGATTCTTTCATGTGAATGATTCTCCTTATTCATCCAGATAATTTAATTTTTCGATNATTTGNTTAAACCCTGCCTTGTCAAGGTTTTCTCTCAGCCAGTTGACAAGTTCACCGCCGGATTCATATTTATATTCTTCAAGTTCGTTCATCGCTTTGTCCGCTCTGCCAATTTCGTAATTCCTGCATGCAGATAAAATCCTAAGCAGAATAGCTTCATCGGGTTTGTCTTTTTTTGGTTTTGGATTTTCAGCGTCAATCGCTTCCATCATGGCGTCTATGCCGCGGATAAGCT
>WQTB01000119.1 GCA_009786495.1 Treponema sp. | reverse complement strand
GTATACGCAAGCTTATTTCTAAACTGATATTTCAAATTAGCGGCTATAGGACTCGGACCTATGACCCAACGGATATGAGCCGTTTGCTCTACCAACTGAGCTAAGCCGCCATATCGCCGAAGGCGATTAAATAATAAAATTCCCTACGGCTCGAGACCCGAAGGGACTCCAGCCGCCATATCGCCGAAGGCGATTATAAAATGCACCACTTATCATATACCATTTTATGTCATTTATTGTCAAGCGGCTAAAACTACACTCTTACAACAAAAATCTTCCTGCCCTTGACGCGGATTACTTTCACGCNCCTGCCCTGCTCAACATATTCGCCGTCCGTTCTTGCTTCGTACACTTCACCGTCAATTTGAACNCTGCCGCCCGGGTTTAACTCCGATTCTGTAACTCCGGTTTTTCCGCGTAATAACGAAAGGTTTTNATTTTTCATTAAATTAAATCAGCTTGAACTCTTTCGCGGCCTGGCANAATTCGCGGTTCCAGCGGTTTCCGTTAAGGTACTGATGCCGCGTTTCTACGTCTTCTATCCGGCAGGCGCGCCGCTGCAGGCGTTTAAAAGCCATGCTGACGGCGGTGCTTTTATCGATTGCGCTTGCTCCCGATTTTTCCAGAATCAGATACTTCGCGTAAAAGTACAGCGAGTCCCAGGGGTCCATTTCGCATAACTTTTCATCGCGTATGATCCCCTGAATTCCTTCAAGGGCGTCTTCGTAATTTTTTTTCTGGTCGTCTGCTGACTGCGCCGCCATTCTGCTTCGCGCAAGCGAATTAAACATCAGTGTCATTCTATTGCGGATTTCCCCGTTCGTAAAATAAAGATGCTCGCATTGGGCGAATCCGCTGTGCCAGTCGGGGCGTTCCGAGTAAATAAAATTTCCGCCTGAAGCCGGACTTTCNGGCGTCAGGCAGGAAAGCTCAAAAGNTTTTTCATGATTATTAATNAGATACTCNGCTTCCGCCTCAAAAAGATTCGCGTCGGCGCAGGCGGATTCCGGTTTTTTTACTCCGTATTCTTTCAGATAAACTTTNGCGCGGTAAATCCACGCCAAAAGGGTGTTTTCCTTGTCGCCTGACATGCCGTCATACGGTTCTTTGTAAAGTTTTTCAAACAAATCACACGCCCTGCCGTATTGTCCAAGTTCAAATTTAATCCTTCCCTGCAGAAAACCGGATCGATCCGCCCAGTCGGGGCAGCCNGCGGCAAGCGAATATTCCGCCGCTTTTTGCGCATAACGTTCCGNCTTGAATATATCGCCGTGCAGAAACTGGGCGGCGGCGGCGTAATATGAAGAGATCGCNAGCTCGTGNTAATCGCCGTTTTTTTCAGCNTTAGAAAGAGCGAATCCAAGATATTCAATTGTTTCGTTGATCTGCTGCTTTGAAAGGCATACAAGCGAATAAAGACGGTAGCCGCGGGAAAGGCAGAAAGAGTTCCTGCTCTGCCCGAGCAAAATCACTTCCTTTGCTTTTGCCGACGCGGCTTTTTCGTTATGGATTCCGAAATAATAACTGCAGTAATTAATAATAAGCTGCGCTTTAATAACTGGGAATGATTCGCAGCCGGAAATAATTTTATCAAGCTGTCCGCCTGAAAAAATATTTTCTATTTCAGTTTCGTCTGCGCAGACAAGCGCAGACGACGTGATATAAATACAGCGAAGCGCTTCCGCCTTCGCGCCGAAGAGTTCGTCAAGCTGACCGTTTTGGGACGCTTCATTAATCGCCCTTGATGTTCCGCTTATGATGTCAAATAAAAAAGATTTTAAAAGAAGCAGATCGTCAATCCTGCCAGTTCCCGCGGCAAAGGAATAAATTATGTTAAGCAGGCGGAAGCACGGATTAATATTGCGTCTAACAGCCCAGTCAAGAAGCCTGCCGCTTGCTATCGCTTCCACCCTGCGGGTTTTTTCTTCTAGCGTTTTTACGGCATATTGAACAAGATGCGTTTTGGTAAGCCTTGGCTCGCGGAGACTTTCAATTATATCCAGCGACTGAAGTATTGCGAACGCTTTTGTAATCATCGCGGGGTTTTTTCCCGCTTCTTCAAAAAGCTGAAGAAAAAATTCAGGCGGAAAGTATCTGCTGAAAAGCGATATTGCGTAAATAATTTCCCAGAGATCGCATGACAGCTTGGGGCAGTACACTTCATTCGCTTTAACGGTTAAAGTTTTAACGTTTTTAAAAATGCTGTCAATTTTTGCCTGCAGATCGCGCGGAATGCCGTCTTCTGCGGCGCCCAAAAGCAGCAGCTTTCCGCTGTCTCCCGGATCGATTGCAGCTAACGAATCAAGGATTATATCCAGCGCTTCAGCTTCCGCAAGATGAATGTTTTCAAGCATCAGTACGGGCGTCTTTCTTTTTTTCTTCGCCGCGTCAAAATAAAAACTGAACACCAGAGACAAAAAACGCCTGAGGCAGCGGCCCACATAATCCGATACTTCGCCCTTGATTCGTTCGCGGAAAAGGAATTCCCAAAGACTGTCAATCTCTTCATTTAATGAATGTAAATGAAGCTGGCTGCCGCGCTGGTCCTGGGCGGCAAGAGCGCGGATTCCCGGCGACCATATATCGACAAGGGCGCTTATTCCAATNCTTTCAAAACANACTGTAAGGCANGGNAAATCCTTGTTAATTTTATTATTATACCTGTAAAGACTTCCCCTTACATGCCAGTAAGACGGCGTCAGAATCAATGTGTTCTTTTTTTNATCCTCTNCGTCTTCTTCATTAAGAAGCATCGCTTTCATTACATCGTTTTGAATCTCAAGCTCGTTTTTAACCGATGTCCTGAATGATTTAAATTCCTTTATCCTGTAAAAGTAACTGTTTGAATATTTGCGTTTTTTGTTTTTTTTGAGCCATTCCGACGGCTTCTCAAAAAACGCGTACGGAAACAGATTTTCAGCCGCTTTTTCATCAACAAAAACGCCGCTATGGTTCGCGAAAGACCGGCTTAAAAGTTCAGGTGAATCGGGGGTGTCGCAGCAAATAATAAGCGAATATCCGAAAAAATCGGGAACTTCGTCGATTTTATTTTTCAGGTTTTCGACTAAAATAAACATATCAAGCCAGAAACCGATGGTATCTTCGTTAAAAACCGCGGAAATCAAAAACCTGTCGCCTGTAATCTTTCCCTTTGCGTCCGTAATCAAGCCCAGTATCAGATCGTCAATCTGACGGGTTATATCGGGGCGAGTTCTGCGAAGCTGAGACTTGAATTTCAGGAAAAAGAAGAGATTAATCATTTATTGTAATTATCGGCATGTTTGCGTCATGAACTGAGAAGGATTAATTAACCGCTTAAAGACATAATTAAAATAATAATATATAATGCGTTTATAAAAGGCAGCAAAATAACAATTCATGGAAAAAAATCTAACTACAGGCAGCCCTGTCAAGCTTATCCTTGCTTTCGCGATTCCGCTTTACATCGGGAACCTTTTTCAGCAGTCGTATAACATCGCCGATATTTTCATAGTAGGGCGCACAATCGGACTTGACGCGCTTGCGGCGGTCGGATGCACGGGAAGCATAAATTTTTTAGTTATCGGTTTTATAAACGGATTCGGAATAGGCGCGTCGGTCATTACATCGCAGCGTTTCGGCGCAGGCGACGTTGAAGGAGTAAGAAAAAGTTTCGCGTCTACAATTGTAATAAGCGCGGGACTTGCGGCCGTTCTGACAACCATAAGCGTGTTATGCGCAAGACCTTTGCTTGTTTTTTTAAGCACTCCGGCGGAAATCCTTGATAACGCGTATAATTACATAGTCATTATTTTTTACGGAATTCCGACAGCGATGCTTTTTAATCTTTTTGCCAATGTTATGCGCGCTGTCGGCGACAGCCGCACTCCCCTTTACATACTCGCCTTCGCCTGCGTCCTGAACATCGCACTCGATCTTGTTTTTATTCTCGTTTTTAATACAGGCCTTGGCGGCGTCGCGTTCGCCACTGTTATCGCGCAGTTTGTTTCCGGGATGCTCTGTATTCCTGTCATCTTAAAAAAACTTCCGGTGCTGAAACTTGGCGCCAAAGACTGGAATTTCAAACACGGCGAAATTTCCAGGCATTTAAAACTTGCGCTGCCTGTCGGCTTTCAGATGAGCATAATAGCAATCGGATCGATAACCGTTACATTTGCGCTTAATCAGCTTGGAACGTCCGCTGTCGCAGCTTTTACCGCGGCGGGAAGAATTGACGTGCTTGCATATCTGATTCTTTTTTCATTCGGCGGAGCGATGACGACATACTCCGCGCAGAACTACGGCGCAAAAAGACCGGATCGAATCCGCAAAGGCATTCTTCACATATCGATCATCGCCTGCTCCTACAGCGTTGTAATCGCGCTTGTTTTTGTTTTTACAGGCGATTTTTTTCCAGCTCTTTTCCTTGGCAGGGAATCGCCCGGGACGCTTTCCATGGCAAGTTCATATCTGGTTATCTGCAGTTCGTTTTATATTTTTCTCGCGATGCTTTTTATCATAAGGCAGTCGCTTCTTGGAATGGGCGACAGCGTTACGCCGACAATCGCGGGGGTTATGGAACTTGCGATGCGCATTTTCGCCGCGATAATACTCGGCAGATATTTCGGCTTTACAGGCATCTGTTACGCGAACCCTCTTGCATGGGCGGGAGCCATCATTCCGCTTGTTATCGCGTACATCATAAGGATAAAGAAAATTTCCAAAGAAGCGCAAATTATACAATGATAATAACAAAGCAGGCTGCGGTTTAGCGCGGGAGCAAAACCTTTGCTAAGAATCCGCTACAGAGCCCCGTCATTATTAAAATTATATTATTGAATACTATTGATTAATTTTTATTTTTTTGATATAAAATAGTAGTGATTATGAAAAACCACAGGAAGAAAATTATTTTATGAAAAACCGTGTAATATTAATGTCACTATACATTACCCCCCCCCCCCC
>WQTB01000118.1 GCA_009786495.1 Treponema sp. | reverse complement strand
CATAACCGTGCTATAATATCCCAATGAGCAATATACAAATCAGCATTATTAATGCAAAAAAAACGGTAACATGCGCGTACGGAACCAAAGCCTTAGAGCTGATCCCGCATTTCGGGATTCCCGAGGACACAATCGCGGGCGTTAGAGTAAACAATGAAATACGTCCGGTTGGGACATCGCTTTTAATGAACGCTTCCATTGAGCCTGTTCTTATCGATTCGCCGGAAGGGGCGATGATCTACAGGCGAACCCTTTCGTTTGTTCTTGCGATTGCNGCGCGGGAAATATTTCCGGACGACGGCGTGTATGTCGGACATTCTCTCGGCAACAGTTATTATTACACATTAAGTTCGGGCGATAAACCAAAAGACAGCGATATTAAAAAGCTCGCGCAGGAAATGCGAGCGATTGTAAATGAGAATCATCACATCACATTCAATTATTTTTCCTACGAAGAGGCAGTGCGCCTTTTTAAAGAAAACAATCAAGTCGATACCGCGCTTCTTTTAGAGCAAAAAATATCTCCCCGCATAAANGTNAATGAATGTAAAGGCTATGTTGATTTATACGTTCAGCCGCTTCTTGAGCGCACCGGCCTTCTTTCTGTTTTTGAACTTATGCCCTACGGCGAAGGTTTTCTTCTCCGGTTTCCGGGAGTCGGCAGGGGAAAGGAGATCGATAATTTTACAGACGAGCCGCAGCTTTTCAGCGTTTACAGTGATTATAAAAAGTGGGGAAAAATTGTCGGAGTGCGCGTTGTAGGCGATTTAAATTTAAGAATCATGAACAGGAATTTTAAGGAATATATCAGAATCGCGGAAGCTCATCAGGCCAGAAAAATGGCGGATATCGCGGAAAGCATTTACAAAAAAATCGATAACCTTAAANTGATTTTGATCGCGGGTCCTTCAAGTTCNGGAAAAACAACCAGCGCGAAAAGGCTNGAAGTTGAGCTTATGGTGCTGGGATTAAAACCAATCGCGATAAGCCTTGACGATTACTACAGGGGAACNGCTGATACGCCGAAGGACGAAAAAGGCGAGCCTGATTACGAATGTCTTGAAGCCCTTGACGTGCCTTTTTTAAACAAACAGCTTCAATCCCTTTACCGCGGCGAAGAAGTGATTCTTCCTGTATATGATTTTAAAACAGGAAGCCGCAGGGAATCAGGCGCCAGAAAAATAAAGATGGAAAAAAACACCATTTTGATTCTTGAAGGCATTCACGGCCTTAACGACGCACTTACTCATACGATAGACAGAAACACCAAATTCAAGATTTATGTTTCAGCCCTTACGCAGCTTAATCTTGACGATCACAATAGAATTCCGACAAGCGACAACAGGCTCCTTAGGCGCATGGTGCGTGACTCGCAATTCAGGGGAATGGACGCTGCGGGCACTTTAAGCTGGTGGCCGAAAGTTCAGGCAGGCGAGCGAAAGCATATCTTCCCGTTCCAGAACACGTCCGACGCCGCGTTTAATTCCGCGCTTGACTACGAACTTTCCGTGCTTAAATATTTCGCGGACCCGNTGTTACGCGCCGTGAAACCCGGATGCGCCGAATATGCCGAAGCTGTCAGGCTTCTTTCGTTCCTGGAAAATTTCGCGCCAATCCCTCCGCAGCACGTTCCCGGCACAAGCATTCTGCGCGAGTTCATCGGAGACTCAGAGTTTAAGTATTGATCAATACAGCAGACTGCCGTGTTTGTATAGATATATTTAATATTTACAATCCAAGCGCGATAACTATTTTTTGTTTAAATTCTTTGTCTGTAATTTTGTCTTTTAAAAAATCAGTTACAATCCGGCGGATGACAGGCGGGAAGGCGTCCCAGTAGCGCGAAGGCCACGCGCCCATTTGTTCGCGCAGATTTTTATCAACCTGTTCGTTCATTTCGCCGCGCGAGAACGAAATAAATTGTTCAATCATGGATAAAAGAACGTCGTTGGGAAGCGACGCGCCTGCGCTGTTTTTTACGCCGTCCGGAAGCCACGCGTCGCATAATTCGTTTATCTGTTTTTTGTTAAGCTCAGGCGCGTGTTCCTTTAAAATGCGCACCATCATTTCACGGACGGACTTTCTCATACCCTCCATGCTGCTTGAAATTCCTGAATTGATTTTTTCGGTTAATTCTTTAGCCGTTATCTGCGGATCGGGCAGATCACCCAGCGTGCCGAATATGGACAGATCGCGCCTTCGCTTGATTACAGCCTGCGCCAGAACTTCCGCCGAGGCTTCATTGCTGCGGTTCAGAATATAATCAAGCGCCTGTAAAAGTCCCGGATCCGTCATGAGGACGCGTTAAACTTTNTTGGCTACNTAATCGCTTTTAAGACACCTTGCGCAAATTTTNAGTTTCATGGTTGTCCCGTCAAGTTCGGTTTTTACATTAACAAGATTGGGTTTCCATGTCCTTCGCGTACGGTTTTTCGCATGGCTTACTTTATTGCCGGTGATTGTATGTTTTCCGCAAATATCACATGTCCGTGACATAATATCCTTCCTTCTGTTTGTAACTACATTAATTAATATCAAAAAANAGNGAAAATGTAAAGCCCTAATCTCCGACTCTTATCGAATTAAACCATGCGTCAGTATAGTANTCCAGCGACTGCCCAAGGTCTTCAACAAGCTCGGTATTCTGCAAATCAGCCTCAGAATAAAATGAAATTCCCGTTTTATAACGCCTTGCCGCAACATTGACCGTAGACGGGAGCCCAAAGACATCAGCGAATTCGGCGTAAATTTCCGGTCTGTGAATAAAATCGATAAACTGGCGGGCAAGATCGGCATTTTCCGCGCCTTTAAGGATGACCATGCTGTCGATGTAGGAAGGCCCGCCTTCTTTCGGGATAAAAAAGACTGTGTCCTTCATTAACTGGCTGTTGTCGGCAATTTCTTCGTAAATCGCTTCGGGGTAACCGTGAACCACCCAAAACTCGCCGTTGGCGTATCCCTTGCCGAATGTTTCAGCGTCAAATTTTACAAGGTTCGGTTTCCAGAAATTGTTTACAAGATCCCTTGCGGCGGTTATGTGAGACGGGTTTACTGTATTAACCGAATAGCCCAGAAATGAAAGGGCGCCGCCCAACACTTCGCGTAAATCGTCGAGCATTGTCATTCTGCCGCGAAGGTCTTCCCTTGCGAAGATTGACCAGCTTNTTTCNTANACCGGAACGCGGGCGGTATTGACAATAATGCCCGCGGCTCCGTAAAAATAAGGGACTGAATATTCCATGTCCGGATCGTAATCTGCTACACGCAGCACTTCCGGATCGATATTTACAAGATTTTTCAGATTTTGTTTGTTGATTCTTTCCAGCATTCCCTGGCGGATCATTATAGGAACGTAGTCTTTGGAAGGGAATACCACATCGTATTGCCTGCCGAACAATCTTGACAGCCAGCCGAAAAGACCTTCCCTGTTCATTGAAATCAATTTCGCGTACATTTCTTCGTTAGATGCAAATTCATCGTAAACCACNCTGACATTGTATTCATCTTCAAATTTTTGNATAACGGAATCGGGCGTGTAATAGGTCCAGTTGTAAATATAAAGCTTTGGTCTTGAATCGCATGAAATAATGACGATAGTTAACGCCGTTATAACCGTAAATAAAATAATGTTCTCTGTCGCTTTCGCTCTTTTACTCTGTGTCTCCGAAGCGCGCTCCGGGCTTTTTCTTCTCATTTAAATACCTCCAAAAAAAATGACCGCTGATTAAGCGGCCATTTCGCTATATACTATTGATTATACAGAATGTTTTATTCCGCGCCTACCCTGATCGAATTAAACCACGCTTCATTGTAAAGATCAAGAGCGGGGCCAAGATCAATTTTTAATTCAGTGTTTAAAAGTTCTTCTGCGGAGTACCATGCCGCTCCCGATTTATACTGGCGCGCGGGTACATTCGCTGTNGCGGGGAAACCGAACGCGTCTACAAACTCGGCGTAAATTTCAGGNTTGTGGATAAAATTAATAAATTTATGGGCAAGATCGACGTTAGCTGCTCCTTTTAAAATGCACATGCTGTCAAGATACGCGGGCCCGCCTTCCTGCGGGAAGAAGAACACAGTGTTTGCCATAAGCTGCGGGTTCTCCATGATTTCTTCAAATACAACTTCAGGATAACCCTGAACGACCCAGAAATCTCCGCTTGCGTAACCTTTGCCGAAAGCGTCCGCGTCAAATTTTACAAGATTCGGTTTCCATAAATTGTTTATAANGTCTCTTGCCTGTGAAATCTGCGAAGGCACTGTCGAGTTAACAGAGTATCCAAGGAATGAAAGCGCGTCCCCCATAACTTCGCGCATGTCGTCTAACATCGTCATTCTGCCTTTAAGGTCTTCTCTTGCGAAGATAGACCAGCTTCGTTCATAAGAAGGAACGCGGGCTGTGTTCACAATAACGCCTGCGGCCCCGAAGTAATACGGAACAGAATAATTCATATTGGGATCGTAACTCGCGTAAGAAAGAACGACAGGGTCAACATTCCTTGCGTTTGGAATCAGGGACAAATCAAGTTTTTCAAGCATATCCTGCTTGATCATTATCGAAACATAATCGGCAGACGGGAATACAATGTCATAACTGCGTCCGAACATGCGCGTAAGCCAGCCGAATAATCCTTTCTGGTTTGTCGCCATAATCTTCGCGTACATGTCTTCGTTGGATGCGAACTCGTCGTAAATAACAGTTACATTATTTTCTTTTTCAAATTTTTCTATAACAGTATCAGGCGTGTAGTACGTCCAGTTGTATATGTACAACTTTTGCCTGTTATCACACCCCAAAAGCGTTAAGATAACAACCGATAAAAATAGTGAAATTACGCACAGCTCCTTTTTTCCTTTTTTTTGAACTGTGCCCTTTAGGCGCGTTTCGTCCATATTGTCCTCCTAAAAAAAATTATATATTTATTTTAACATAAATATCTTATTTAGCCGCGATATATTTAAGGAATTTTCTTAAAGTGATGCAAAGCACCACAGT
>WQTB01000117.1 GCA_009786495.1 Treponema sp. | reverse complement strand
GAAGACGGCTCGCGCACTTTACTTGATACCGAAATCGCAATTGAAGCGTTTGATTTTTACACTAAATTCTTTACACATTACAAAACCCCTATAATTTTTAATTTTGTAAACCGTTTCCGCACCGGCGAAATGCCGCTTGCGTTCGCGGATTATTCCTGGTTTAACACTCTGGAAATTTTCGCGCCTGAAATCCGCGGGTTGTGGGGTTTTGCAAGAATGCCCGGTTATAAAAGAGCGGACGGCGTTATTGACCGTTCTGTATCAACAGGAACGCTCGCCGCGATGATTTTTTCCAATTCTACAAAGCAGGATCAATCGTGGGAATTTTTAAAGTGGTGGGTCGGCTCAAGTACGCAGCTTCGTTTTGGCCGTGAACTTGAAAGCCTTATGGGGTCCGCGGCGCGCTACCCCACGGCAAATTATGTCGCTTTCAGGCAGCTTCCCTGGGGAGCGGAACAGATGGCTGTTCTTGACGAGCAGCGTTCGTGGGCAGTCGGCGTACCGGAAGTGCCGGGCGGCTATTTTGTCAGCAGGCATATTATTAACGCGGCGCGGCGCATTATCAACAAAAAAGATGATGAGAGATTTTCAGCAGATGTCAGGGAGACGATGCTTGATTACTCCCTTACCATAAATAACGAGCTCATTAAAAAACGAAAAGAATTCGGTCTTGAGTAGGGGGACAGATGAGTTTTGCCAGGTATATTGAAAAGCAGGAAATAAAAAACAAAATACTTGTCAGAGAATTCCACAGGCACCGCGTCTGTTATATGTTCCTTGCGCCTTACGCGATTGTTTTTATTTTGTTTTATGTAGCGCCGCTTATAATATCAATTTTTTACAGCTTTACGTATTTTAATATCCTGGAATCGCCGAAATTTATCGGTCTGCANAATTACATCAACCTGTTGTTAGCTGACGATGTGTTCCTGATTGCCGTTAAAAACACATTTTTGATGGCGGCGNTTACGGGGCCTATCGGCTACATTATGGCGTTTTTATTCGCGTGGTTTATCAACGAGCTTCCGCGGTATGTCCGCGCTGTTGTTACCTTGATTTTTTACGCGCCTTCTATTTCCGGCGGCGCGTTCATGATTTGGGCGCTTATTTTTTCCGGCGACGCTTACGGTTACATTAACGGAATTTTTTTGAAACTGGGAATACTTGATAAACCGGAATTTTGGCTTACGGATCCTAAATTTATGATGCCGGTTATGCTGGTTGTAATTTTGTGGATGAGTTTGGGNGCGGGCTTTCTTGCTTTTATCGCCGGGCTTTCCACCATCGATCCGACCCTTTATGAAGCGGGGCTTGTTGACGGCATTTCCAACCGCTGGCAGGAACTCTGGTACATTACGCTTCCCAACATGAAAGGAATGTTGATGTTCGGCGCCGTTATGGCNATTACGCAGTCNTTCGGGGTGGCTGACGTGACGATTGTTCTTGCCGGNTTNCCNAGTACCGATTACGCGGTGCATACTGTCGTGAATCACCTTATTGACTACGGTTCCATACGTTTTGAAATGGGCTATGCGTCAGCTATTGCGACATTGCTTTTCTTAACAATGATCCTTTGCAATTATATCATTCAGAAATTCCTGAAACGGATTGGGACTTAAGGGGCGGTTTATGAAAAAAACAAAAAGGCTGATTGGCGGCAGAAGGCTTAATAGATCATTCGGCGGAGACGCTTTTATATTTATCCTGCTTGCCGTTTTCGGCGTGTTTTTCGCTTTTCCTCTTGTGTTTAACATAAATCACGCTTTTAAACCGTTAAACGAAATTTTTCTATTTCCGCCGAACATTTTTGTCCGCCGCCCGACAATGAACAATTTTCAGGATCTCTTTATTATAATGAGCAAATCCTGGGTTACGTTTTCGCGTTANATTTTTAATACGCTGTTTATTACCGTTGCGGGAACAGCCGGTCTTATATTCGTCGCNGCGATGGGCGCTTTTGTCGTCAGTAAATATAAATTTCCCGGCGCCAAAGTGTTTTTCTCCGGGGTTATCATCACCCTGATGTTCTCCGGCTATGTAACGGCGATTCCGAATTATCTTGTTATGGCAAAGCTTGGCTGGGTAGACACTTATCTTTCGATTATTGTTCCCGCGTTCGCGATGCCTATGGGATTCTTTCTTCTAAAACAGTTTATCGACACAATCCCTGATACTCTTTTGGACGCCGCGAAAGTTGACGGTGCGAAAGAATTTAAAATATTTACGTTTATCATCATGCCGATGATCAAGCCAGCGTGGCTTACGGTTATGATTTTTTCCGTGCAGGCTCTTTGGAACGCAAGGGCGTCGAATTTTATTTATTCCGAAGAATTAAAAACGCTGCCTTACGCGCTTTCGCAGATTATAACTACAGGCGTCGCCCGCGCGGGAGTAGGNGCGGCTGTCGGGCTTTTTGTCATGATCGTTCCGCTTTTATGTTTTATTTTCGCGCAGAGCAACGTCCTTCAGACAATGGCGAACTCNGGGATAAAAGAATGAAAAAATATTTTTATTTATTATTCCTTTTTATTTNTTCTTTTATTCCGCGTTCTCTTTCCGCCGAACCTACGAATTATACTTACAGTTACGACTGGTGGTATGAATATGTCGCTTCGCCTGACGCGTACCGCGTAAGCGCGTATTTGCTTGGAACAACTTTGGGGATCGGGCATTTCAGGGAACCGCAGGGACTTTTTGTCAGGGATAACCGCATTTTTGTCTGCGATTCAGGCAATAACAGGATTGTAGTGATAGAAGAGCGGGATAACGGTGAATATGTTCCGGTAAGAATTGTCACTTCGGTAATAATAAACGGCGAAGAATCAAACTTAAGTTACCCGATGGATATTTTTCAGTGCAGGGATGGTTTTATTTATGTCGCCGACACAAATAATAACCGCGTTCTGAAACTGGATTCGGAATGGAATCATATCTATTCAATTACAAGGCCCGATGACGACAGCCTTGATGATTTTGTTGAATTCCATCCGCAGAAACTTGTTGTTGATCTTGCCAACCGTATCTTTGTGCTTGTAAGAAATGTCAACAAGGGATTTATGGAATTCGACAGCCGCGGGGATTTTTCCGGTTACATGGGCGCGAATGAAGTTGTGTATAACGTTATCGATTATATATGGCGNTTTTTCTCCACGAAGGAGCAAAGAGCGCGGCAGTATCTTTTTGTTCCGACAGAATACAATAATATCGCCATGGACAGCGATGGTTTTGTTTACGCGACCAGTTATATGTCAGCTAACCAATCGGGCAACCTGACTCCTGTTAAACGGCTTAACGCGATGGGGCAGGATATTTTAGTCCGCAACGGCTACGCAGATCCCGTAGGAGATCTGTCGTTTACCGAAGAAGCTTACGGCGGAGTAGCGGGGTTTTCGCGTTTGATTGACGTAGTTGCGTTTAACAACGATTCATATGCCTGTTTTGACAGAGCCCGCGGAAGAATTTTTATGTATGACTTTCAGGGTAATCTTCTTTATGCGTTCGGCGGACTTGGAAACAAGGAAGGCTATTTTCTGATGCCTGTCGCTATAGACAGAATGGGCGATTCGATTTTTGCGCTTGATTCAAGAACGGCGGCAATCACGCGTTTTGATTTGACAACATACGGCGAATTGATCAATCTTGCGCTTAACGAATACAAGGCAGGCCGCTATGATTCTTCCGCTGATGTCTGGGAAAAGGTTCTTAAAATGAACGGCAATTTTGATTTTGCTTACATCGGAATCGGGCGTTCCGCGCTGCGTCAGGGCGATTATCTTAAAGCGATGGAGTATTACAAACTTAAACAATTCCGCGAAGGTTACGGNAAGGCTTTCCAGTTATACCGCAAACAATGGATGGAAGAACATCTTGGAATTATAATGCTTGTTCTTTTGCTTTTGATATTCACTCCGGTAATCGTCAAATTTATCATTAAAACAGTCAGGGAGATCAGGGAAGCATGATTTTTATCGCTGATAAAGCCTGGTGGCGGCACCTTGGCAGAACACTTAAATTTTCGCTTCATGTCTGCGCGCATCCCCTTGACGGTTTTTGGGATCTTACAAATGAAAAACGCGGATCTATCGCCGCCGCGAATGTNATTGTCGCGGCAGCCCTTCTTGTGGAAGTNCTTCGCCTTACGCTGACAAATTTCCAGTTCATTATAATTAACATGGAATACTTTAANGTGATTATCGTNTTCATGCGGATTCTGCTTCCTGTGCTTCTTGGAACTCTCGCCAACTGGAGCCTTACAACCCTGATGGACGGGAAAGGCAGAATGAGAGATATTTACATGGCCCTGTCATACTCGCTTGTTCCTTCTGTTTTAATCAATATATTCTTAATTATTTTAAGCCAGGTAATCACATTTGACGAAGGCGTATTTTATTATTTTCTTTCATGGCTTTCAATTTTGTGGACAGCCNTGCTTATAATCTGCGGTCTTATGATGGTTCATGATTACAGTTTGGGAAAAACAATTTTTTCCTGTTTTCTGACGATTATCGGAATGGGCATAATAGTTTTTATATTTGTAGTGTTTTTCAGTTTAATCAGTGATTCCATTGCGTATTTTATTTCGCTTTACAGAGAAATAATATTCAGGGTGATGTAGGGGGAGCTGTGAAGAAAACGTTTTGGCTGCCTGCNGTAATTTTATTTTTATCGATTTTNATCTCCTGCGGCGGGAGAGCGTCAGGAGCGAAATATATTTCCTATTATGAATATGACGGCAGCGCTGACGAAGTAACGCTTGANAATGAATTTTTGCTGATGCGGTTTCTTCCCCAAACAACGGAAATTATTCTTGTTGATAAATCCAACGGNTCGGAATGGCGTTCGAATCCCGCGGGNGACGATCCGCTTGCGGACCCTGTAACAAAATACATGATGAACTCGGTCTTTGCGCTTGAATANTCTGATGTTTACGGAATAGGGCAGACTCAATTTTCCGGCGCGCAAAGCGTTGTTTCAGGCGCGTATGAATACAAAGCTACAGGCGGAACGCTGGAAGTAAA
>WQTB01000116.1 GCA_009786495.1 Treponema sp. | reverse complement strand
TTCGGGACAAGCAATACGCTTGCCGGAAAACTTTTCGGAATTCCCGTGATGGGAACAATGGCTCATTCATGGATCATGTCCTTTCCCGGCGAAGAAGAATCATTCGACGCGTACGCCGCGATTTATCCAGACAAATCAGTCTTCCTTATAGACACCTACGATACTTTGAAAAGCGGAGTTCAAAACGCGATCAAGGCGGGTAAAAAACTTGCTAACAAAGGAAAGTCATTCGGGGTACGCCTTGATTCAGGCGACATTCAATACCTGTCAACGGAAGTTAGAAAACAGCTTGATGCGGCAGGTTTGACAAAAGCCACAATCACGGTCTCTAACGATCTTGACGAGTTTATTATTGATACTCTTGTAAGGGAAGGCGCTCCCGTTGACTGCTGGGGGGTGGGAACCAAACTGGTTACAGGCGGAAACTCCGCAGCTTTTACAGGCGTGTATAAACTTTCTGCGNTCTGTAATCCGGGCNGGACTTCAAGCGGCTCNGATAATGTTATACCCGTTATGAAATTTTCAGACAATCTTGAAAAAACNACAAATCCNGGCATCAAACAGGTCTGGCGCATTAAGGACAAAAACAATGAAGCTGTAGCCGACATTATGAGCATCGATGAAGACTCAGACGCGCTTAAAGAAGGCGGGCGTTACTGCTTCTGGCATCATTCCGCGGACTACAGGCATTTCTGGCATGTCATCGAAGGAAGCGCGAAGCCGCTTCTTGTAAAACGTTTTGAAAACGGAAAGCCTGTAAGCAGACAGCCTGCGTTAGCTGAAATTAAAGCATTCTCCGAATCCGATCTTGAAAGTTTTGATTCGACATATAAAAGGCTTTTAAATCCGCATATCTACAAGGTGTCAATCACGGATACATTGCGGTGCCTGAAACTTGATTTAATTCATAAGCATCTTGGACATACATATTAGGGTGTTTTAAAGCCGGAGTTTTTTAAGGATACCCGTTATTTTTTTCCATTGCCACAGGCGTCAATTACAGGTACAATAAACCCATGGTTCAGAATGAAACCTTTTTTGAAAGTCATGACGGTACGAAGCTTTATCTTTATAAATGGCTGCCTGAAGAATCGCAGAATCAAAGCAGGCCGAAAGCCGTCCTTCATATTGTTCACGGAATGGCGGAGCACGCCCTGCGTTACAAGCGGCTTGCCGAAAAATTAACATCAGCCGGTATTGAAATCTGGGCGGCGGATCAAAGAGGACACGGCAAAACGGCGAATCCAGAAATTAACAAGGCGGACAAGGGCGGGCTTTTGGGTCATACAGGCGACGGCAACGGCGCGGCTTTAGTCACCGCGGATATTCATGCGTTAAACACGGAAATACGCAAATCAAGGCCGGACGTACCGCTTTTTTTACTTGGTCATTCGTGGGGGTCTTTTATCACCCAGAATTTAATGGGTTATGCGTCGCTTAACGGCAGGCAGAGCGAAGTATCGGGGTATATTTTATCGGGTACAAAAGGACCGGGCGATTTTATGGTAAAAGCCGGAATTCCTTTTATGACGCTGCTTGCGGCCCTTAAAGGACAGCGCAAAGGTTCATCTCTTGCAAAGGCAATCGCAGACGGCCCCTATAATAAACCGTTCAAGCCGAACAGAACCGCTTTTGACTGGCTCTGCCGCGACGAAGAAGAAGTAAATAAATATATCGATGATCCTTTATGCGGCTTTTTATGCTCCGTTGGTTTTTACAGGGATCTTGCCAAGCTGCTTTACAATATACACAGACCCGACGCCATGACGCGGATTAACACNGCGCTTCCTGTGTATGTTTTTTGCGGCAGCGCCGATCCTGTCGGCGATATGGGCAAAAGCCCGACCGCCCTTGTNGATATATACAAAAANCTGGGAATAAGTGATTGCGAGTTTGTGCTGTATCCCGGCGCCAGGCACGAAATATTAAACGAAACTAACCGTGAAGAAGTAATCGAAAATCTTCTTTCATGGATAAATAAACATTGTTAATGAGATACAGATATTCTGCCGGAGCTGACGGCAAACCAGAAAAAAAAGCCGTCATTTACATTAACGGCGAGCATGGCATAAATCATGCTGATGTAGACAGCGAAGCTGTAAGCATTGTAAAAAAACTTAAAAGCTCAGGGTTTGATTCCTATATCGTCGGCGGGGCAGTGCGCGATCTGATTCTTGGAAAAAAACCAAAAGACTTTGATATTGTAAGCGCGGCAAGCCCCGCAAGAATCAGAAAAATTTTCCGCAATTCAAGAATTATCGGAAGACGTTTCCGTCTTGTTCATGTTTATTTCGGCCAGCGGATTTTTGAAGTTTCTACATTCCGTTCATTAAAGGACGGACATACAAGCAATACGTTCGGCACAATCGATGAAGATGTGCTTAGAAGGGATTTTACCCTGAACGCGCTTTACTATGATCCCGAACAGCAGATTGTAGTGGATTATGTCGGCGGCATGAAAGATATAACAAAAAAAATAATCAAACCGATTATATCGCTTTCAGAAATATTCACGGATGATCCTGTAAGGATGATTCGCGCTGTAAAATACGCCGCCATCGCAGGCTTTACGCTTCCTTTAAATTTAAAAATGAAAATATCGCATCAGTCAAATTTACTAAAAACAATTTCTTCATCGAGGCTTACGGAAGAAATCCTAAAAATTATAAGCTCGGATAAAGCCTGCGATATTGTAGACATGCTTGATAAAACAGGCCTTTATAATTTTATTCAGCCTGCCGCGTCGTCTTTGATGCGCAGGGACAGCTCCTTTAAAAAGAAATATCTTCAGAGCATGGCGGAACTTAAAGGATCCGATAACGCGCGCGGGCAGGCGTTAAGCGCGCTCTTCCGCGATTATCTTGACAGCGTGTTTGAATGGAAACCGGGCGCGGCTGACAATTTTAAGGAGATTAGCAAGACAATCCGCGTCTTTATGCTGCCGATGAATCCCCCGCGCTTTGAAATGGAATACGCGCTGAAAAAATATCTTGCTTCCCGCGGAATTATTATTAAAAGATCATTTACAACGAAACCGGCTCTTGCAAAACTGCCTGCAGGCGAAGGTGATGCCGTTAAAAAACGCCGCCGCCGCCGAAACAAGAAAAAAGCTATTGATCTGTGATTTTATCTATAATAATGTTAACTTCTTCTATTAATATTCCCGTGTAGCGTTCGATATTATCGATGATGTTCTGCTGAAGGCTGTGAATATTGCCGCCAAGCTGGATACCGTAAGGTACGTCGATTGTTATAACAAGCCTGTAGCCCATTTCAGCGTCTTTAACATGAATTTTTTTAATTTTTACGTCCCTGTTAAATTCTTTTACAAAGTGAATAACAAGCTGGCTTAACGCGGTTTCTGAAATAATCACTTTTTCATGTTTGGAATATTCAGGCCTTACAACCGATTTTTCATGCAGTGTAGGAATTGTTCCGATGCCCGCGGGAGCGATCTTCCGCTTGAAAATTTTAATCGTATCATAAAAAATATTAGGATAATTTCTTTTAACTTCCACGGAAGGAACGGGGATAATGTGCTTTCCTTCTATCCTTCTTGTTCTTATCGCCTTGTCAATTTCATCCTGGGTTGAAACGTCTTCTATCTTGATAATTTTTGCGGGGGGTGGAAGCTGAAGCCTTGAAGCGATCTTGTTTACCATTTTTTCCGAAGTGCCTAGAATCAATATGCGCTTGAATTTTTCGTTATGCAGCCTGCGGGCAACTTCGTCTCTGTGGGATTTTTCGTCGTAAAGGGCGACTTTTACAGCCGCAAGGAATGAATGTTCTTTTTTCGCCGAATGACCCGCGAGAATTCTGTCGCCCTTTATTAAAAGGCCGTCGTCCAGAATTAAATCTATGCGGTACTTCTGCGCGACAATTTTTGCCTGAAAACTTTTGCCTGTTCCGCTTTCGCCGGTAAGGGCGAAGATCTTTCTCCGTTTAAACGCGAAAAGAATATCATCAATTATCATCTTCTATCTGTATAAACAGACTGCTTTTTTTGCTTCTTTACCTGCCGTAGAGCTTGCGGTAAAGACAAATTAATATGTGCGTAATTCCAGCAGTAACTGTCTCGCTCTTTCCCTTACGGGGGTCATGTAATAGCCGGTTGATATGCGAAGCAGCATTTCGATTGCGGCAGTAGATTGCAGTCCGTTATTGCTTTTCGCGATTTTTTCAAACGCGTCTATTGTGGCGAGCGCCATCATGTTATCGGGGTTCAGGTTGTCAAAGCGCGTTACCACCCACGCGATTGCTTCGACAGTGTCATTATTAACGTTTACGCCGATATCACCTAACGATTTAATCGCTTCCTGTATAACCATCGGTTCATTTTCGTAAAGAATGATTTGAATTAAAGACTGCCTTGCTTCTTCGGTGCCTATTACGCCAAGGTACCTTGCCGCCCGCCGTCTTACATCGGGGAAATTATTAACGAGCCTGCCGCTTTCTCTTGCGACAGTGCGCCTTCCTTCGCTTGCAAGATATTCAAGCGTTAAGCGTATTTCATCATTGGTATTGCCGCGTTCAATCGCTTCGCCTATGTAGTCCAGGGCGAGAAGTTTTTGATCTCTTGTGCTCATTCTCGCGGTTTGAGTGATGATCATGACCTCCATGGTATCCATCAAATAGGACTCTTCAGGCGTCAGCTGCCTGCCTGTCTGCGCCGGTAAAATTGAAACAAGCACCGCCGCCATGATCAAAAGAATGGAAAAACGCTTTACAAGAAACATAATATTCTCCTTATTTAATTATTGTCCATGAATTTCCGACTTTTTCAAGTTCATAAAGATCCCAGCGTTCATCAAAAGCTATTACCCTGGTTTCTGTTAAAAATTCTATTTCGATATTAAGATAGTTTACATCAACTCTTGACGGAACCACAAGATGTATAAAGTAGTCTTCAAGATTTCTAAGCACAATNCTNCTGTTTTTCATCGCCGCNGTATCTGATATTCTGTTTAAATTTTCTTCAGANGCGATTTCCGCAATGTATTCAAGGGACAGTAACGATTCCCATTCCATGAAATTGCTGTTTCTGATTATTAAATTTATCCTCTCTATAAACTGCCTTACTTC
>WQTB01000115.1 GCA_009786495.1 Treponema sp. | reverse complement strand
CGGTTACCAAAATAACAATACGCGTTAAAATAAAAAATGATAACTTGACACCTTATTTCTTATGCCATATCCTGAAAACATAAACAGGAGAAAAATTATGAAAAAAATTGCATTTATTTTCCTTGCGCTTGCGGCGCTTTTTTCCGCAGGCGGATGCAGCAGGGAGCAGGCGAGATCGGCGCAGCAGACAGCGGAACTTGCGCTTATCACCGATGTCGGCACTATTGATGACAAATCATTTAATCAGGGTGCGTGGGAAGGACTTTACAAGTACGCATCGGAAAAAAACATAACCAACAGATATTATCAGCCTGCTGAAAAAAGCGACGATGCATATCTTGCTTCGATCACAATGGCTGTCCGCGGCGGAGCGAAGGTTATTGTAACGCCGGGATATCTTTTTGAGCCGTCGGTCTTTATCGCGCAGGATCGTTTCCCNGANGTAAAATTTATTCTTTTGGACGGCTCCCCGAATAACGGCGACTGGANCGCCGGCTTTCCGTCCTATAAAACGGGAAGCAACACTGTAGCGATCACTTACGCAGAAGATCAATCGGGATTTCTTGCGGGATACGCGGCTGTTAAAGACGGGTACAGAAGCCTAGGATTTATGGGCGGCATGGCGGTTCCCGCTGTAGTGCGTTTCGGTTACGGATTTATTCAGGGCGCGGAATACGCGGCGCAGGAATTAAGGCTTACGCGCGGAGCGGTTACGGTTAATTACCATTATACAGGCGCGTTTTCCGCTTCCCCCGAAGCGCAGACAATGGCGGCTTCATGGTTTAATTCAGGGATCGAAGTGATCTTCGCATGCGGCGGCGCTCTTGGAAATTCTGTAATGGCGGCAGCCGAGCAGACAGGGAAGAAGGTAATCGGCGTTGATGTCGATCAGTCAAGGGAATCAAATTCAGTAATTACATCCGCGATGAAGCTTCTGCAGTCGTCGGTTTACGACAGCATCGCGGCTTTTTATTCAGGCAGATTCCCCGGCGGACAGGATATCGTTTATTCCGCGGCGAATAACGGCGTTGGCCTTCCGATGGATACGTCGGTATTCCGCACTTTTACAAATGCGGATTACGACAACGTGTACAGGCTGCTAGCAAACGGCGCCATTCCCAGAATGATGGATGATTCCGCGGCGGAAGGAAGCCCCAGGATTGTTCCTGTAACAATCACTTTGGTTAATGAAGTAAGATAATTTTTTTTATTATTGATGAATTATATGCCAAATAATGACGCCCCGCCTGCAGCTTCGCCTTATATCATTGAGATGGCGGGGATCACAAAAGTCTTTCCCGGCATTACGGCAAATGATGACATAACGCTTCAGCTAAAAAAAGGCGAGATTCACGCTTTGTTAGGTGAAAACGGAGCGGGCAAGTCCACCCTTATGAGCGTCCTGTTCGGACTTTATCAGGCGGAAAAAGGGGTCATCAGAAAAAACGGCGAGCCTGTCCGCATCCACGGGCCCAATGACGCGAAGAAGCTCGGCATCGGCATGGTGCATCAGCACTTCAAGCTTGTGCATAATCTTACNGTTCTNGAAAATATTATTCTGGGCGCGGAAACTGTCAGGTACGGAATCCTGAAACTTGACAGCGCCCGCGCTCAGGTAATGGAACTTACAAAGCACTACAAGCTTGATATCGATCCTGACGCCCTGATAAGCGGCATCACGGTAGGAATGCAGCAGCGCGTTGAGATTTTAAAAATGCTCTACCGAGAAAACGACATTTTAATTTTTGACGANCCTACGGCTGTTCTGACNCCGCAGGAAATCGAAGAATTAATGCACATAATGAAAAATCTTGCCTGTGAAGGAAAATCGATACTTTTTATCACGCATAAACTTGAAGAAATTAAGTCCATCGCGGACCGCTGCACTGTTCTGCGGAAGGGAAAAAAAATCGGCACAGTTGATGTCGCGTCTGTTTCCAAAGAAGAACTTTCGGAAATGATGGTAGGCCGCAAGGTAAATCTTTCCGTAGAAAAAAATGAAATGAAACGCGGCAATACAGTCCTTAAAGTTGAAAATCTTACTGTTAACCGCAGGAATATATCAAAGGCTTCATCAGGCAAGCCGGTTGTAAACGATGTAAGTTTTGAAGTCCGCTCCGGCGAAATTGTCTGCATCGCNGGGATTGACGGAAACGGGCAGCAGGAACTTGTTCTTGCGATCGCCGGAATGCTCGAAGCGAACAGGGGNCGCGTCTTTCTTGGCGGCAATGACATTACACATAACGATATACGCTCAAGGGCTTTAGCGCACATTCCNGAAGACAGGCATAAACACGGGCTTGTTCTGGATTATAANCTTGCGTTTAACCTTGTGCTTTTAAATTANTATACGCCGCGTTTTCAGAAAGCGGGNTTATTAAAGTTTAAAGAAATTTATAAATTCGCGGATTCCTTAATCGAAAAATTTGACATTCGCTGCGGCTCNGGATCAAAAACAATCGCGCGCAGCATGTCAGGCGGCAATCAGCAGAAGGCTATCATCGCGCGCGAATTGTCGGCGGATTCAAGCCTTTTAATCGCCGTTCAGCCGACAAGAGGGCTTGATATCGGCGCGTGCGAATACATCCATAAACAGCTAATCGCAGAACGTGATCGCGGCAGGGCTGTACTGCTTGTATCGCTTGAACTTGACGAAGTGATGGATGTCAGCGACAGAATCCTTGTAATGTTTGAAGGCCAAATAGCGGCGGACGTATCCCCAAAGGATGTAACATTCAAGGATCTCGGGCTTTATATGTCCGGAGCTTCACAGCGCAGCGATTTGCGGGTAACCGCATGAATGATAAATTAATTAATAATAAATTTAATATAAGATCGATTCTTTCAGACCCTGTTGTAAACGCGCTTTCTTCCGTTACGGCGATCTTTGTCGGGCTTCTTGCGGGATTAGTTATTTTACTTTTAACGAACGCGCCGCAGGCTCTTCACGGTTTTGAAGCGATTCTAATAAGCGGCTTCAGCAATTTAAACGATCTCGGTCAGGTTTTATATTTCGCGACCCCGATTATCATGACAGGCTTGTCCGTCGGATTTTCGGCAAGAACAGGGCTTTTCAATATCGGCGCTTCCGGCCAGTTTATTGTCGGCGCGTATTCGGCGGTTCTTGTCGGCGTAAGATGCGGGTTTCTTCCCGGACATCTGCACTGGATAACAGCTTTGCTTGCCGCAATTTTAGCAGGCGCGATCTGGGGCGCGATCCCCGGCATTTTTAAGGCATTGTTCAATGTTAACGAAGTCATATCGTGCATAATGACAAATTATATCGGCATGTATCTGGTAAATTTTCTTGTAACAAGAACAGTTTATGATTCGCTGCGCAACCAAAGTATGCGCGTAATGAATTCTGCGAACATTCCCAANATGGGAATGGATCAGGTTTTCCGCGACGGTTATATTGTTTCAAGCGCAAACTCCGGNATAATCATCGCCGCAGGATTCGCCGTGNTGATGTTTTTCATTTTAGAAAAAACTTCATTTGGATATGAGCTTAAAGCCTGCGGATTTAACCGCGACGCCGCGCGTTACGCGGGCATCAATGAAAAACGCAGCATCATACTTTCGATGATTATTGCNGGCGCGCTTTCCGGTCTCGGCGGAGCGCTGCTTTTTCTTGCGGGTTCCGGCAAAGGCATCAGCGTTGTTGACGTGCTCGCGATGGAAGGCTTTAACGGAATACCAGTTGCGCTTTTAGGATTAAACAATCCGATTGGAATAATTTTTTCCGGTCTTCTTGTCGCCTATTTAAATGTTGGCGGAAATAACATGCAGCTGTACGGATTTCATCCGCAGGTTATCGAAATCATAATCGCCGTGATAATTTATTTCAGCGCGTTTGCGCTTATTGTTAAAGGTCTGATTGATTCAATCGGCAGGCGAAAGCGCGGCGAAATATGAATATACTTTACTTCCTTGTCCAGCAGACCATGTTTTTTTCGATACCTTTGCTGATTGTAGCTCTCGGCGGAATGTTTTGCGAACGCTCAGGGGTTATCAACATCGCTCTTGAAGGCATCATGATCTTCGGCGCGTTTTCCGGCATCCTTTTTATCAATGTTGTGCAGCAGATTATTCCCGGGCAGCCTGTGCTTCTGCTCGCGGTTCTTGTTTCTTCGTTTACGGGCGTGGTTGTGTCGCTCTTTCANGCGTACGCTTCGATTAACATGAAAGCGAACCAGATTATAAGCGGAACAGCGATCAACATGCTCGCTCCCGCCGCCGTTATTTATATTGCAAGAAANCTTCGCACNGTTCAGCAGATTCCGTTTGTAAACCAGTTCCGCATCGAAAAAGTTCCGNTGTTAGGTGACATTCCATTTATCGGCCCGATGTTTTTTAGAAACGCGTATATCACCACATACCTGGGCTTTCTGATTCTCGCGCTTTCNGCNTTTTTTCTTTACAAGACGCGCTTNGGGCTGCGTCTGCGATCCTGCGGCGAGCATCCGCAGGCGGCNGATTCTGCGGGTATTAATGTCTTCANAATGCGCTACGCAGGCGTCATGATCTCAGGCGCGCTCGCGGGTCTTGGCGGGCTTGTGTTTGTAATNCCCACGTCGATAGAATTTAATCCCGAAGTTTCAGGCTACGGCTTTCTCGCCCTTGCCGTGCTAATCTTCGGCCAGTGGAAACCAGGGCGCATACTCGCCGCCGCATTTTTCTTCGGTTTAATGAAAGCAGTATCTTCATCATATTCAGGCATTGAATTTATGAGATCCATCCCGATACCGGCGTATGTTTACAAAATGATCCCGTATATCGCGACGCTNATTGTGCTTGCCTTCAGCTCAAAACTTTCGCAGGCTCCGAAGTCCGCGGGAATCCCTTATGACAAAGAGCAGCGGTAATGGGTTTAATAAGCGTTTACATAGCAGGGAATGTAAAGGCAAATTAATTGTCTTACTGATGAACATTATTTTTTTTATCTTTTGATTTTTCAAATGATTTTATTAAATTATCCTNATATTTTTGATAGCTTCTTTCATTGAGATTTATTTTAGTCTGATTCAATTTTTTAAAATGTTTTTCAAAATCTCTTTCAAATGTCGCCTTGCTTACAATCAGGTCATGAATAAC
>WQTB01000114.1 GCA_009786495.1 Treponema sp. | reverse complement strand
AATTTTTCTGACTGCAAAGTAAAAGCGACAGTTATGCCAAGCAAAAGCGTTATAAGATTGGCAAGCGTTTTCTGCGCGGTCTCGGAAAGAGAGTTTAACACCGTACATTCCCTTATAAGATTTCCGAACATTAAAAAGCCGATAAGCGAAACTGCGGGCGGAGAAATAATTCCTACAATTACAGTTACCGCAATCGGAAAAATAATCCTTACAGCGCGCGGTATTTCCCTGTCTTCCAAAGGCGGCATTCTTATTAATCTTTCTTTTTTTGTCGTGAGCAGTCTGATCACGGACGGTTGAATGATCGGCACAAGAGCCATATACGAGAAAGCCGTCACCAGTATAGGTCCGACATAATTCGATTTAAAAATATTGGCGACAAGAATCGTCGTCGGTCCGTCAGCCGCGCCGATAATGCCGATTGCGGCGGCGTCGTTCATGCTGAACCCTAGAAGTATGGAAACAGAAATCGCAGCAAAAATACCAAAGTGCGCCGCAGCCCCGAAGAAGAAATAATAAGGCCGCGAAAGAAGCGGGCCGAAGTCAATCATCGCGCCGATGCCGATAAAAAGCAGAAGCGGAAGAATCTCAGCGGATTCGATTCCTGTTTCGTAAAGCCACGCGATTGGGCCGTGAACAAGACCGACGCCGGGAAGAATCTGGTCGATTGCGCCGCTTAAAGGCAGGTTAACCAGAATCGCGCCGAACCCCATCGGCAGAAGCAAAGCCGGTTCATAGTCTTTTTTGATGGCAAGAAAGATAAGAATAACGCCGACAGCGTACATTACACAGTCTTTCCATCCGATTTCCGATAAATTTTCCAAAATAAATTCCATATTTTTTCCTTATGTTTTATTTTAATAAACATTATCGCATAATTGGCATATAAACAAGGGTTAAATGATTAATGGTTAAGGTTTTTGGCAAAGATTTTTCATACAGCCGCCGAAGATATTATCTAAATTCCTGCGCAATCCGATAATATAATATGAAAAAATGCATATTTTTACTGATCTTCCTGGCAGGTTTTCAAGGTTTATATGCCCAGGATTTAAGCCTTAACACAGGCGATTTGCTTCTGGAACTGCGCGCGGACGGCGGCTTCCATTTATTCATCAGAAAGAAGCCCGATATTTCATCGGTTTTACTGACCGAATCAACAAGGGACCCGGCAATGTTAGCTGACAATTATGCCTACCGCGCAGGCGAATGGAACCCTATTAACGGCGACGAAATACGCATTTTAAACGGCGTTCCGATTCCGCGCGAAAGCAATATTTTTTCTTTAATTTCTTCTACTATGGTAAATCATCCTGTTCTGGGACAGGCTTTCCATATTTACATTCCATACATTTTATATTACGGATATGAAGACAGCCGCCACGGCGAAGTGTATTTAACTGACGGAACTTTCCTTAACATAAGGACTTTCTCTCTTCCTTACGCGGATTACCGCGGCTCGTTCAGGGATAACCCCTTCCGCCTTGAAGCGACACAGGAACCTTTGCAGGGGCCGCCTGCCGGAATTTATCTTGCAGAAACGTTAAACGCCTTTTCGGATCGCAAGGGCAGGAAGCGGCGATTTGATTTATTCGCGGGACCCGGGCGACGTTGTCGATTTAATCCGCAGCGCGCTTCAGAAGGAAACAGGCAGAACTCTTGATTTAGTAATCTGCCTTGACACGACAAACAGCATGAGAAAATATATTGACGCCCTGCGCGCGCAGCTTATTCCGATGCTGGAAGAAATTTTAGGCGGTTTCCCTTCATTCAGAATCGGCATGGTGCTTTTTAAGGATTATTACGATAATTATTTAACAAGATTAATTCCCTTTACGAATGATTTTTCGCGCTTCCAGCGTGATTTAAACGCGATAACAGTCCAGGGCGGCGGCGATATTCCCGAAGCCGTTTACGAAGCTCTTTACGACGGCGCGACACGCTTTACATGGGAAGCGCAGTCAAGGATGATGATATTGATAGGCGACGCGCCGCCGCATCCAAGACCAAGGGGAAGGATCACTAAAGAAATGACAGATAACGCAATTAACGAAAGAAACATTACGGTTAACGCGATGATTCTTCCGCAGTAATAAGGAAACGCAGATGAATATATTTGAAGCAATCATTCTTGGCATTGTGCAGGGGCTTACTGAATTTCTTCCTGTAAGCAGCTCGGGGCATCTTGTGCTTTTGCAGCGGGTTTTCAAAATAGAACAGACATCGCTATTCTTTGATACAATGCTGCACGCGGGAACGTTAGCTGCTGTTTTTATCGTATTATGGAAAGACATTTTGTCAATATTAAAAAAACCGTTTCAGCGTCTTACAGGTTTACTTATAATAGCGACGATCCCCGCGGTTATCGCAGCCCTTACTTTAAAAGATTCAATCGAAAGCATTTTTATCTCGGCTAAATATCTTGGGTGGTGTTTTTTAATCACTACTGCCCTGCTTGTAACGGCGGAAATTTTATCAAGAAGATCTACGGTAAAAAAAATTGACACAGATAAAAACGCTCCGGTACAGCAAAACGAAAACAAAAAAAAACCTGAAGGCTGCTCATTTTTACAGGCGCTTTTTATAGGAATCATGCAGGCGATTGCGATTCCCCCGGGGATTTCAAGATCGGGGGCGACAATTTCTGGCGCGCTCTTTTGCAAGCTTGACCGCGATTTCGCCGCGCGTTTTTCTTTTTTATTATCAATCCCGGCGATACTTGGAGCCGTTGTTTTGCAGGCAAAGGATTTAATAGGCGAAAACGCGGCGCAGGCAGGAGCAGGTATCGGTATTTTACCTTTAATCGCAGGAACTTTGACTGCGGCGGTTGTCGGATTTTTCGCCGTAAAGTTTATGTTAAAAATTATCAGGGAAAAATCGCTTTTTGGATTTGCAATATACACTTTTATTTTAGGCGTTCTTATACTAATCGATCAATTCGCTTCTAAAATTGTTTTTTAAAATTATCATGAAGTGACAACAGTGCGGTTCCGTCCGCTGTTTTTCGCGGCGTAAAGCGCTTTGTCTGAAAGATTATATAGTTCATTGATATCGCAGGAAGTTCCGCACTCAGCGACATGAATCCCAACGCTGACTGTAACAAATGGAATTATTGACGATTCTTCATGCGGAATTTTCAAATCCCTGACAATCTGATTTACAAGCAGACCTGTTTTTTCCGCGTCGAGCGAATTTTCGCAATGCCACAAAAGCGCGAACTCTTCGCCGCCTACCCTTGCCGCGTAAATTTTATTTTCTTTGCTGAAATTTATAAGCGCGGCTCCGATCTTACGCAGGGCGTTATCGCCTTCGGGATGTCCGTAATGATCATTATATTTTTTAAAAAAATCTATATCCATCATCGCTATACACAGATAATTATCAGACTGCCTGTAATTTGTGATAAATCTCTGGAACGTATTCATGAAATCCCTTCGGTTTTTCAGCTGTGTCAGCGCGTCAATTGTATTTTCGTCCTTTAATTTATTAGCGTTAGACATCATCGTAATTCTGTTCATTATTATCTGCCAGCCGAAAATCAATCCCAAAACACACGCAAACAGGGCATTTTGAATATCATAATTCCAGACTGAAGGAATTTTAACATTGACAATCGCGGTTATGTAAACCGCCAGTGTAGTAAGTGTAAGTCCAAGATACAGTAAGGGCGAAATATTAAAAAGGAACAATACGCATATCAGAATCCCGATAAATGAGCCTGCGATTTTTTCCGGCTCCGCCCAGACAGCCAGATACATTCCGAAAAACATTACGTTCACGTAATAAGAAATTATCAGCGCGTAAATCAGATTGCCGCTTATTTTTATTCCGTTTTTAAACTGTTTTCTTTTATATCCTGAAAAAATAAAAAGCAAAAACGCGATAACGGCAGAACCTAAATAAAAACCGGCTTTTACATAGTTTTTTTCCGTAACAACAGGAAAAATTGAAAAAAGAGCNGCAAGGATAAAAAACACAAGATTCGCCCANCGGGCTGCCGCTATATTTTTATTAAACGCNNAGCTCATACATGATTTATATTCATCATGTCCAAGCATGTAATAACGCCATTTATTGTATAATGTCCGCATTTTCATTCCGCACTCATGATGTTGATTATATCATTTAAATTAGAAGTTTTGCAAGGATTTAGGTATTATATTACAGCTTATTTGTCTGTATAGTTATCAATCGTATCTTCGCTAAGGCCGTATTCTTCTTCTTCAATATTGCCCGCAGGCTCGATATGCACCATGATGTCGTACACATTATCGACCCTTTCTTTAATGGCNGTTTCCACTTTATGCGAAATCCAGTGCGCCTCAATTACAGTCTTATTNGGNGGAACTTCAATATCAATATCGATGTCCCAATAGCCNGCGATACGGCGCATCCTGACGCGGTGCGGATGTCCCGCTTCTTCGACTGATTTGACCGCGTTAAATACGTCCATATAATGTTTTTTATCAGAGCCGCCGTCCATAAGTTCNGAGTTTACTTCCATGAAAATTCCAAACGCCGATTTAATTACCCAAATGCCGACTAATATCGCGAAGCATGAATCAATAATTCCGACATTGAAAATCATTGAAAGGCCAAGACCTGTAAGAACGCCCGCGGAAAGCATAACGTCGGCTGTCATGTTTTTTGCGTTCGCTTTTAACATCGCAGAGCCGGCTTTTTTCCCCCATAAATACTGCGACCACGCAAGGAGTGTTTTCCCGGCTATCGAAATGATGGTTCCAAAAAGGGCGGGAAGCGCCGGCACTTCACGATCCGCTCCTGTTATAATATGCGAAACGGAATTTAATATAAGCTGCGCGCCTGCGAAAAACAGCATAAAAGAAAGAAGAGCCGTAGCTACAGTTTCCGCTCTTCCGTGCCCCCAGGGATGCGAAATATCAGCAGGTCTTGAAATTATCCGCGCGACAACCAGCGACATTACAGCAATCAGCACGTCCACAGATGAATCGATGCCGTCGCCTACAACTGCAAGGCTTCCTGAATAAAGACCTGTTCCTATTTTAACAGCCGCAAGAAATGTATTTCCAAAAAGCGCTGTAAGCGAAGCTGTTCTTATTATCTGCGCGCGCCT
>WQTB01000113.1 GCA_009786495.1 Treponema sp. | reverse complement strand
GGCGGAGCATGTCGATGGGTATTTACCGCGTGTCAGCGAAAGCAGGCGAAGGTCTGCCGCCGCAGCCGTTGATAAAATGGCCGATTATTTACAAAGGAGCCGATCCTGATTCTGTTTCATTTGTTCCGCTTGCCTGGGACGGCGTTCTGACGTTACGCGAAATTCTTAAGCAGCACCCGAAAGGCAAAGAATTCGCTTTTATTCAGGAACACGAACCGGTTCACCCGCTTTTGACAGATTCGCAGGGAAACATCCTTTCCTATCCGCCGATTATTAATTCAAACGATCTTGGCGCGGTGCAGGTCGGCGATAACGAAGTTTTTGTCGAACTTACGGGCACAGATTTGCACTGCCTTACGCTGGCTGCGTCAATTGTCGCCTGCGATCTTGCAGATAACGGATTTTCCATTGAACCTGTTGAATTTGAATATGAGTTTGATATTCCGTTCGGCGCGTCCGCAAGAAGCATCGTTACCCCCTTTTATTTTCAAGAACCGGTTTTCTGTTCATTATCAAGAATTGAAAAATTCCTTGGCGTAAAATTAAGCGCCGCTGAATGTGTAAACGCGCTTTTGCGCATGGGCGTAAAAGCTGAAGCCGCAGCCGGCAATGAAAAAGGGACGCGCGGCGGAACAGAAAAGCAGGACGGCGTACGAATTTATCCGCCTGAATACCGGAATGATTTTCTTCACGCCGCAGATGTAGTTGAAGATGTAATGATAGGCTGTTCGCTAAAATCGTTTAAACCTGAGCGTCCTTCCGATTCGACAATCGGGCGTTTACTGCCGATAACTTTGTTTAGCAGGCAGGTTAAAGAACTGTTTATNGGAATGGGTTATCAGGAAATGATCTACAACTATCTTGGCTCAAAAAAAGAACTTGTTGANAATAACCGCGGCGGCGGCGAAAGAATCATCCGCATCTTTAACCCGATGACAGAAAATTATGAGTATGTGCGCGACTCTATAATNGCGTCGCTTTTGGCAAGCGAATCAATATCCGGGCGATCTGTTTATCCGCATAAAATTTTTGAAGCGGGAAAAATCGCNTGGCTTGATGATTCAGAAAACTACCGCAGCAAAACTCGTCAGTTTGCCGGATTTTTACATGCCGGNACAGACGCCAATTTCAATACAGCNTCAGCGGAANTGCAAACGTTATTTTTTTATTTATTACGTGAATATAATGTGGAAGAGTCACAGGATCCGCGNTTTATTCCCGGCCGCGCTGCCGCGATTATNTTCTGCGGAAAGCCAATCGGCGTGTTCGGCGAAATACATCCGCAGGTTCTGGAAAACTGGGGAATCACAGTCCCCTGTACTGCAGGCGAAATTGATCTTGACGCGTTGATTAACAATTAACACAACATTGACAACTGTCTGTAAACATTTTATTATGTTTTTATGGCTGGAAATTCGAAAAATGGAGACATGGATCCAGAAATCGCCGCGTTATTGGGTACTGCGAGCAGTGACCCCGGCGCGCCGCCGGACTTTAACGATATTTTTAGCGGGAAAAACAAGGACTTCGCTGATATAACAAGCACATCCGGCGGAGATGTCGATCTAAGTATTTCTGAATTTCCCCGGATAAACAAACGTCTGGAAGAAAAAGGTCATAGCTTTTATAATGATCCGAATTATTATAAAACCGCTCTTTCCAATGAAGGCGATATCGCCCAAAGGGTGCATAACATTTTACANAAGTATCTTACCGCCAAAGACCCGAAGGATCGNAGTGTTTTCCGCCAGCAGTTTATTTCGCCNTGCTGGGAATTTTTCAGCGGNATAGCGAAGAAGACAACCGGAAAACTTCCGCCGCCCAAGAANTACCTGCTTCGTTTTGGAATTCTTCACCCTACATTTATCAACGCTGAAACAAGGGATTTTTTCAGNAAAATTGTTGACGATAATCCGTATGATCAGCCTGTTCATTACCTTGATGAATGGCTTAACGCTGTCGGGCTCAGTAAAATGCGTCCTTCTACTACAGATGAAGTTAAAATCAGCAAAAGCAATAATCAGTCCAAATTCCAGCAGCTTTTGGAAAAAGCNCAGGGGAAACTTGAAGGCGCAAAATCGATACTTAAGGCAAAGGACAAGGAACGCGACGATGTTGAACGAATAATACGCGACAGAATGGCTCANATTTTTGAACGCACTCAGATGCGTGAACTGCCTGATGTAAGCGACTGTCTGACAGAAGGGCAAAAGCTGGTTATAAATGAAGTTCAGAATTTTTTAAAAATAATGCTGAAAAATGATCATGATCTTGAAGTAAGCGTTAAGGATTATATCAACGCTCAGGGCGATGTCCAGTCGCTGGCNGATAAACTTGCGAATGAAGGCGGCGGCAGCACAACAATTGACATCGGCGCGATAGACACCGAATTTGATACCATTAGGCAAATGGCAAAAATGACAGTCGGCAGACAGGGGAACCACTTCCCGATTGTAACAAGCGAATATTACCACAGCGTTCCAAACGAAGTCGGCACGCGCGAAAATGTCATTTCCATGCTCGCAAGAATTGAAAGCATCGANGCGGAAGCATTCTGCCGTATATATAAAAATAAATTAAACCGGATTGCTCCCTATGTTTTANTAATACCAACTTACGGCGATACTGGTTTCTGCTGGGAACCGTTTGACCGTTATAACCGCGCTACAAGCCGCGGGCGAATAGTTATCCCGATGTACCCAAGAAATCTTTATATCGCCGTTTTAACCGCTGTCGCTGATTTGCGCTGGCAGGTAGCGAAAGAAAAAGCATCTTTTTACTGGATGGAAGAAGGTCTTACAGGTCATTACTATCAGTGGTTCCAGCTATTAAAATTAAAAGGCGATATTAAAGAATATTTTATCCGCGATTATATCCTGTGGATGACAAAAGAGGCCGAAGGCATACAGAAACTTGATAAAGACGTCCGCGGCACTTTCTGGCGGCATATGCCGTTTACAAGAGAAGTAAAAGAGAAATTAAAAAACCGCAGTTTTGTTTATCAGGAACTTTATCAGCGCGACATGAACCGCGCGATGTCAGACGGCTATTAATAATTCGCGCCGCGATAAGACGCAGCTGTAATTGTAAAATTAAAACATTTTTGTATAAAAAAAAACCTGACCGCTTTTCAGCAGTCAGGTTCAATTAATTACTTACAATTTTTTTACGCGTACCACGCGCTTAAAATTTTGTCCGCTGTCGCGTTGACGAGCTTGTCATTTATATACGAAGGATCATCAATCTTCTGCCTGAGTTCAGCAATTCTGGCTTCGTCAGTTTCCGGGGCGGATTTAATTAATTGTAAAACCTGATACCTTTCAGCCTGCTCCTTTGCTTGCGCAGAAAGACTGATTGTATCG
Organism: Treponema sp.; assembly: GCA_009786495.1. Next base: position 1,803 of record WQTB01000113.1, on the reverse strand, counting down.
GCCTTGTCGTTCCCTCCCACCTGCTCACTCCTGCCAGGCCTTTTGCCTGAAGGAATGGGTTCTACATGACCTATCCTGTTTACTGTCATACTCATACCCTACCTATACCTTATTATCGGCAATTACATACTATAAGTTTACCAACTATTTTTGATAATTACCAGAGATATATAGAGAAAATTCACCAATTTGTTCCTTTTTTCCGGATAAATTCTCTAATATATCCGCCGCTTTACCTCTTAAATATTCTTCGTGAATCTTGGTCATTTCCCGTCCAAGGCAAATATAGCGTTCACTGTCAATTTCGGTAATGTCGCCCAGCAGCTTTAGTATTCTGAAAGGAGATTCGTAAATTACGCAGGCGGCTTCNATTGCCATTAATTCCCGCAGGCGGCTCTTTCTTCGCCCCGGTTTTGGGGATAAAAAACCTTCAAAAACGACTGTTTTGTCTTTGCCGCCTGCCACGCTTAGAAGCGCGGCGAAAGCTGAAGGCCCCGGGATTGGGATTACTTCATGTCCCGCCTGTATTGCGGCCCTAACCAGCGCCGCGCCGGGATCGCTTAGCGCAGGGGTGCCGGCATCACTTGCGTAAGCCGCGTTTTGCCCCTGATTTAACGCTGATATAACCTTTTCCGCCGCGAATTCTTCGTTTTGCGATCTGCAGGAAATCATTTTTACCCTGATTCCAAGGTGCGTAAGCAGTTTCAGGGTACGGCGCGTATCTTCGCACGCTACAAGACCTGCGTTTTTTAAAATTTCAACAGCGCGGAATGATATATCGCCCAGGTTTCCAATCGGCGTGGCGATTATATAAAGCGTCGACATACTTTTAATATANTCTTTAATGGTGACAGTCACCACTACCACATCTGGTGCCATACACGGTAGTACAACGCTATATCTAGCGTAAGTGACAGTCACCACTTGATTACCGTTTATAATGTTCTTAAAATCGAATGTAATGGGCGGCATGATTCAAATATTAATTTATATCATCATTGGTGTAGTTTTATTTTGGTTTGGCTATAACCTGTTTTTCGGACACAGATCGCCTTTTTATCCGTATCTTCCCTGGAACAAAAAAAGAATCATCATGAATAAACCGGGGGACCCGCAAACCTGCCCTGTCTGCACAATGAAAATGGTGAAAGGCGATCTTGTAAAAACGATAGCTTACGCCGGCAGTTCGCAAAGCAAAGACCGCATAGTGCATATTAAAGGCTGTGTCAGCTGTCTGGAAAAGAATTTGCCGCGGCGCTGTCCAATCTGCAGGGTAAAATTATCTGTAAGCGATTATCTTATTTCCCGTATGTTTGAACGCAACTATCAAAAAAATCACATTCATATACTCGGCTGTAACAAATGCAGGAAAGCGTGAAATTTCCTGTGCGGCGGTTTAACCGCCGGATTGAACGTTATGCGCAAACTGATCAGCAGAAATTGATCAGCAATTTTCTTTTGGACAGCTTAAAATTTCTATCCAGTCGGCGCTGCACCCGCCGTTTTGAATTTCTTCCATCACTTTCCGCGCGGCTGCGTAACCATTTACGGTTATTTTTTTTCCTTTAAATTCCTGTTTCGGCAGTCCGCAGGAAAGAGAATCAAACTGTTCTTCATTAACAGGGAGAGATTCGATCATCACCCCGGATCGTTTTACCATTCCCGCAAGCTCGTTTACTGTAAGCGCGAAATCGGTTTTGTCCTGATCTTCTGTGTACTTTTGCGCAATGCACGAAACAAACGAAACTGATATTACGTCCTGCAATTCTGCGCCGGCGCTTTTCGCGTAATCTTTTTTAAACA
>WQTB01000112.1 GCA_009786495.1 Treponema sp. | reverse complement strand
CAAAGAAGAGCCTCTGGTTTTCTTCCAGAATCCTTCTTCGCGCAATTTCATCTTCAAGCGGTTTTGTTATACGCTTCGCAAAGACCACGGCTCCAAAGACTGCGATGCCAAGCATCATCGCGAGAGCAAGCATTATCCTTCTTGCTAAAACAGTAAGACCATTTCCAATGTTATCAGAAATGTTACTATAACCGATTAATCTATATTGATCCGACTGCATTCCTTCAATATCCCTGAATGAACCTGAAAATCTTATATTAATGCTTTCCAGTTCATCTTTGTTAAAGGAACCTGCTATGTTATGCGTAGAAAATAAAATATTATCATCAAACTCCTGAATCATAAACTTGTACGACTGGTTATTATCCGCGAAAATTCTTACCGCCTCAATTATATCTTCCTTGCCGGTTGTTACAGATTGTATTGTAGTAATTATCGGCTGATACGAAATAGTCAGCCTGCGATTCTGCTCCGCGCGGTAAAATGCTAGGAATTCCCTGGAAAAAATAAAAACAGCGGCAAGACATATCAATGTTACAAGAAGCATTGTGTACGCGAATATCTTCGGGAAAACGCCTGATTTTTTAAAAGGAATTTTTGTATTTTTTAATTGACCTTTACCGGATTTTTTCTTTTTCATTTTGAATGCGCAGCCTCTTTGCATAATGAAGCCTCCAGTTGATATCCTGCGCCGCGGATAGTTTTTATAATATTTTCAGGCATCTTTGCCCTTAAATTTTTAATGTGCGTGTGTACAGTGCCTTCGCTTGAATAATAATCATAACCCCAGATTTTTGTAAGAAGTGAATCATGGGTCACTACCCTGCTTTCGTTATCTGCAAGAAGGCAAAGGATATCAAATTCGCGCAATGTTAAGGGAAGCTCCGTTTCTTTCCAGAGCGCCTTAAAAGTTTCCTTGTTAAGGCGTAAATCGCCGATTATAATTTCTTTTACAAGAGCGCCCGATCTCCTTAAAAGCGCCTGCGTCCTTTTTAAAAGAACCTGCATGGAAAACGGCTTCGCGATAAAATCGTCCGCAAGGTTATCAAAGGCTCTAATCTGCGGGCTGTCGCCTGAAAGCGCTGTAATCATCATTACAGGCGCGTCGCTTGCCCTTCTGAATTCCTTCAGTATCTCCTGCCCGTCCATNCCGGGGAGCATTATATCAAGAATAACCATATTGAATTTTTTNTCGAAAAGACGTTCGCAGGCGGCGCGTCCGTCCGCGCACAGTTCCACATGATAACCTTCGTCCGCAAGGAACGCTTTTATCGTGTTCCCGATGTGAACATCGTCTTCTGCGACAAGGATATTAATGTCCATTTAATNAATATATCACGGATTTCTGAAGATTGTCTGAAGATAAATAAAACCCCTTAACGCTCAGGTTAAGGGGNTTTGGTTTCNATTATAACTTTGCTACTGCTTTTTTCGCTGCGGTTTTNTTAACCGCCGCTTTTTTNACTGCGGTCTTTTTNGCTGTTGTCGCGGTTTTTTTNGCTGTCGCTGCTGTCTTTTTGGTTGTTTTCTTCGCTGTAGCTGCNGTTTTCTTTACGGCTTTTTTCGTAGTTGCTTTGGCTTTCTTNGCGGTTCCTTTTACTTCTTTAACCGCCTTCGTTCCCGCCTTGCCAACTTTTTTTTCAGCTTTATCAACTTTCCTGACAGTCTTCTTTTCAGCTTTCTTAACTTCGTTTTCCAACATAACACCACTCCTTACATTGTGATATAAATAATATCGGCAAATTTTTATTAACTATGTAATAATTAATGTTGTGTGAAATTAAATTTCCGCGCAATCCAAATTAAAAAAATTATTTTACACCGAGCAGTTCCAAATGTCTTCCGATGTGTTTTAAAAGCGCGCCGCGGTATTCGTCTTCGTGTTTTTGCCACAAATCGTAAAGGCGATCCTTAAAAGTAAAAGAGCCGTCAGGATTTTTTTTGCTTAATATAAGGCCGTAGGTGATATGGATAACCTGACGCACATCGTTATTTTCAAAAAGTTTCGGAAGATCGCCGTCTTTGACGCCGGATAAATCAGGAATTTTCGCAAGGTCTGTCGTTACATGATAATATTTTCGCGCTTCGTCGAACGCGCTTAGCGCGTAAGCGTGAACTTCGCGGTAAAGCGATGGGCTTACGACAGCTATAACGCGCATCGCTTCAAGCCAGTTGGTTCCGGCGGTTTTTACGTGAAAATTTCCGCGAGTTTCGCGCCCAATCAGCGGGAATACGCTGAATTTGTCGGAACCCGAGTGAATGCTCAGCTTATAATTAAAGTGCCGCGCGATTGCTGCGTGGATTTTTATTTCTTTTTCAAACTGTGCGATGTCGCCGATATAATCGATCCCCTTCTGAAACTCGCCGCAAAAACGCGGAGCGATTGTCGCAAAAGAAACGCCTGCGTCCAATAATTCATTCGCGGTAAAAAAATGCTGAAGCGGCGTTGTAACGGATACAGTTTCATCTATCGATATTTCAAGGTCAGCGCCGTATTTTCCGGACGCGAAAAAGTTTTTGTATATTTCGCAGGCGAATGATACCGCGTCTGCGTAGATTGCAGCGCATTGCTTCAGCTCGTCTTCAGAAAAAACAAGCGTATTGCCCTCTATTTCAAACTTTTTGCCAAGATATTTTTCCTTATAATGATTCGAAACAGGCGCGGCGTTAGCGGACGTTACATCGTTTTTTATATGCTCGGAGCAGTCCAGCGTGATCATTGTAAAGCCAAGGGAAAGCGCGTACTCAACGTCCTTTGCTGTTTTTAAATGATCGCCGTCCGCGCCGAAGCCTTTTTTGTAGCCTTCGCGGAATACGGCGAAAGACGCGGCGTCAAGGACGTCTTCGTATGTGCGGTTTGTAAGATTTAATTCGCGGATGGACTGCTGCGCGAAGACAGGAAAAACATCGTTATTTGAAAACAAATCGATATGGCCGGGGGTGGCGATTCCGAGCCTGTCGCCAAGACCGAAGCTCGCCTTCTTTCTTAAACCGCGCACAGGAGCCGTCCACGGAAAAAGTTTTTGCAGAACGCAGGCATTCTCGTGCGTAAGCTGCGCCTTATACAACTGGCGTTTACCGTCGTCGCCGATTAATTCCGCGGTAAACCCAAGGGAATTCCGCGTGTTTTCCTGCGTGTCAATCAGAATAACGGTTTTACCGTTATCGTTTGCCATGAACACCATGTTTTTATCAATATAATTACTTGATTTTTCATACGACTGCATATCTGTATATTTCATATTATTTTCATATCATTCCTTGAATAAATTTGCAATAGTTTATAATCTTATAACATGAGTAAAGAAAACCTTAAAATATGTTACATTGGCGGCGGTTCGCGGAACTGGGCGTGGGTTCTGATGCAGGATTTGGCGTACGAAAAAGAAATCCGCGGAACAATCGAGTTGTATGATCTTAAAACAGATGATGCAAAAACAAACGAGATAATCGGCAATAAGCTGATGGACGCGCACAATCCCGGTCAGTGGAAATTCCGCGCGAACAGTTCGCTTGAAGACGCGCTAAAGGGAAGCGATTTTGTAATCATATCGATACTACCAGGTGATTTTGAAAACATGGCGGTTGACGTTCACGCCCCGGAAAAATACGGCATTTATCAGTCTGTCGGCGATACCGCAGGCGCAGGCGGAATAAACCGCGCGATACGAACGATTCCGCAGTTCAGAAAAATCGCGCAGGAAATAAAAAAGCACGCGCCCTTGGCATGGGTAATAAATTACACAAACCCGATGAGCCTTTGCACGCATACGCTCTACAGGGAGTTCCCGGAAATTAAAGCGTTCGGCTGCTGCCACGAAGTTTTTAACACGCAAAAACTTTTAATTAAAGTCCTTGAAGAAGCAGGCCTTGCAGGAGCTGACACAATCAGGCGCGAAGAAATAAAAGTAAATGTGTTAGGCATCAATCACTTTACATGGATGGACAGCGCTTCATGGAAAGACATTGACATATTCCCTGTATATAAAAAATTCGCCGATAAATACGCCGGCACAGGCTACAAACAGGCTGCGCCCAAAGACGCGGACGAAGACGCACTTTTAAGGTTAAAACTTTTTGGCTCAACAGATAAAGTAAAAATTGATCTTTTCCGCCGTTACGGGCTGATTGCCGCAGCTGGCGACAGGCACTTGGCGGAATTCTGCCCGCATTCATGGTATTTATCTTCGCCCCAAACGGCGGAAAGCTGGGGTTTCGCGCTTACTCCTGTTTCATGGCGCATAACAGACCGCGAGAAGCTAAAGGTAAAGGCGGCCGCTTACAGGGACGGAACTCAGGTTCTAAATCCTGTGCAGTCAGGCGAAGAAGGCATAAAAATAATCAAGGCTCTGTCAGGTCACGGCGATATTGTAACGAATGTTAATCTTCCCAACCGCGGACAGATGCCTGACTTTCCGTTAGGCGCAATTGTCGAGACTAACGCTGTGTTCGGCCGCGATAACATTCATCCCGTTGTGACAAAAGGCCTTACAAGCGAAATAAGGGCTTTAACAATGCCGCACACTCTTGCGCAGCAGGGATTAATCGAAGCTGTATTTGAAAACGACATGGAAAAAGCTTTCCGCGTTTTCTCGCACGACAGCGCGGTACATAAACTCCCGTTAGCTGACGCGCGGACGCTTTTTAACGAAATGCGGAAGGCTGACAGCGTATAATACCGNCTAAAATTTTTATTGATTGTTAGCATAATTATTCGTATTTTTATATAGTCATGTTGATTGAAAAGAAATTTTTTCGCTTTTTATGCGCTGTTGTTACACTTGCTTTTGGCGTAACTTTAGGTTTTTTGCAGACCAAACCGCCGCGGGTAAACCGGTCGTCGCCTGCGTACCCNTCTTATGAGCGNATGATNTCAAACCTTCAAAAAATGACTGAGAAACCGCACCCAAGCGGCTCAGAAGAAATTGAGATTGTCCGCGCTCATATTTTATCGGAAATTGANAATATGGGTTTGACGCCTTCCATTCAATCCGCTTCTTATACAATAGACGAATATATTAAAAAATTTATATATAAACAGGAGCTTTATTCTTCTTTGGAAGAACACTGGGANACTGTAAAAGACAACGCAAAACAGGAAGGCATATACAGTATTGAAGAATTCAAGTTCTTTTTAAAAGACCTTCTGGCCGCGGTTCCCAATGAAAATTTTACGTTAGACGAAAT
>WQTB01000111.1 GCA_009786495.1 Treponema sp. | reverse complement strand
GGAAACATGCGCCCCGAATATTACGCCGATGAATACCGCCGTTATCAGACATATGTGCGCAGTTACGACAGCAATAAAATTTATAAAATCGCGTGCGGCTCGAACGGCTCGGATTATAGATGGACGGATGTTTTAATGAACAACGCGAGATTTCACATGCATGGCCTTTCGCTTCACTATTACACTATTACCCACACTTGGGATAAAAAAGGATCGGCAACCGATTTCACGGAAGCCGAATATTACAGTACGTTAAAAAAAGCGCTTTTAATCGACGAGATCATTGCGAATCACAGCCGCATAATGGACGTTCACGATCCGGGAAAAATGGTCGGCATGATTGTGGACGAATGGGGTACATGGTTCGATGTCGAACCGGGAACTAACCCCGGCTTTTTATTTCAGCAGAACACAATGAGAGACGCGCTTGCAGCGGCGGCTACATTAAATATTTTTAACAAACACTGCGATCGCGTGCATATGGCGAATATCGCGCAGATGGTAAATGTGCTTCAGGCGATCATCTTAACCGAAAATGAAAAAATGGTTCTTACGCCCACATACCATGTTTTTGATTTGTTTAAAAAACATCAGGACGCGACATTGATCGAAAGTTATGTTGACGCTTCCTGCACCGGGACGGAAGAATCGCAGGTGCCCGATCTGCATGTTTCAGCTTCGCAGAAAGGCTCTGAAATTCACATAACGCTCGCGAATCTTTCTTCAAACGAAAACAGGAAGATTGAACTTGAGCTGCCCGGCGCGAAAATCGGAAGCATTTGCGCGCAGATGCTGCACGACGATATGCGCGCTCATAATAATTTCGCGGAGCCTGAGAAGGTAACCCTTGAGGATTTTTCCAACTTTGTGCGGACAGGGCAGGGTTTTGTGTTTACGATCCCCGCCTGCTCCGTTATGGGAATTACGATTGATTGAGTGACTTACTTGATTGATTAGCGCGCTCTATATTGGAATTAATTTTTTTAGATATAAGGAAATAAAATGCCTAAAAACAGTCAAAAGATAGGAGAAGCCAATTTTAAAGCGGCTATTTTTCAGGAATACTTTGGCGCAAAACGATTCACTTATATGCAGGAAGTATCCAAAATTGATTTTGTTATTACTGATAAAGCAGAACGCCATATTTTATGGGCGGAAACAAAAAAAGATACTGCTGATATAATTGAAATGTTTGTTCAATTGATACTTACTATTGGAAAAAACAGAATATATGATGAGTATACACCGCCGCCATTTTTGGGTGTTTTTGATTATAATAAGATCGCGTTTATTCAATACTACATATTAAATGAAGTATTTGGTCAGAATGATTTTAACTGGAATGTTACGCCAAGTGATCATAAAACAAAAGAATTTGTACAATTAAAAAAAATTATTAAAGAAACAATAGAAGAAAACGAGCTTCTTTTTTCTTTTGATAATGATAAACAGGATATTAATGAATTCATTAAAAATAATTTTGTTAATATAATAAAATTAAATCCTGATTTAGTTGTTAAAACACAAATTGATAAAAATAATTTTATTTCCATATATAACCGCTGGCTTGAAATAGTAAAGCCTTCCATTGCCATTGACTGGGAAATGGCGAAAAAAGCAGGAATAATGGATGGATATTTTTATTTGGCAGATTTGCTTTCCATAGAAAATGTATCCTTTCATGATAAATTGCTGATAATTTTACAAAACAATTATTATAAATTTGCAAAAGGAGAAGATGAATACGGTATTTCCCTTTACGGAGAAATACAATTTAAAGATAATCAAAAGAAACATAAAGAATTTTGGAACAGATATAAAAGACCGCATGATAAATGTTACTGGGAATTTATGATTGAACGAAGCGATTTACTTGTTCCGCAGGATATACGGGAAAGAAAAGGAAGTTTTTTTACGCCGCAAAAATGGGTGCGAAAATCGCAGGCGTATCTTGCAAAAGCTTTTGGCGTGAACTGGCAGGACGAATATTATATATGGGATTGCGCGGCAGGCACGGGTAATTTACTTGTTGGTTTAATAAATACATATAATGTATGGGCGTCTACAATAGACAAACAGGATGTCGGCGTAATGTATGAACGGATCAGGAACGGCGCGCACCTGCTAGAATCCCATGTTTTTCAGTTTGATTTTTTAAATGATAGTTTTGAGAAACTGCCTGAAGAGTTAAAAAAAATTATTGATGATCCTGTAAAAAGAAAAAAATTAATTATATATATTAATCCCCCTTACGCGGAAACAATGTCTAAAGGCGAAAAGCATAAAGCAGGCGTTAATATTTCCAAAGTTAATGCGGATTATAGTTTGCAAATGGGAAATTGTGCAAACAGGGAATTATTTATACAATTTCTTACCAGAATTTACTTTGAAATTCCTGATTGTTTTATTTGTACATTTTCCACATTAAAATCCTTAAATGCGCCGAATTTTGACATCTTCCGTTCATCTTTTAAGGCAAAATTAAAATCATTATTTGTTGTGCCAGCGTATACATTTGATAATGTTAAAGGAAAATTTCCCATTGGGTTTCAGATATGGGATACAAGCATAAAACAAAAATTTAAAAAAATAAAAGCGGATGTTTTTGATGAAAATGAAAATAATCTGGGAAAAAAGACTTTTACTAATTATGATGATGTTCAGTTAATTAATGAATGGATTATTGCAACAAGAAACAGAAAAAATGAAAAAAATATTGGTTTTATGGCCTGCCTTGGGAATGATTTTCAGCAAAATAATGTTAATTACATAATGAGTGATAAAAGTCAAATGGCTTCGCCCAGAGGAAGTTGGATAACAGATAAGAATCTAAAGGAAGCCGCCGTTTATTACGCTGTACGTCATTGTATCAGCGCAACCTGGTTAAATGACAGGGATCAATTTCTTTACCCCGGCAGTGAATGGGAGAAAGACAGTGATTTTCATAATGATTGTTTGATTTTTACTTTATTTAACAATAGAATAACTTCATCTATTGGCATTAATCACTGGATTCCATTTACAGCTCAGGATGTAAATGCCAAAGATAATTTTGAATCGAATTTTATGAGCAATTATTTAAAAGGAAGAAAACTTGGCAAAGAAGCAAGAGATTCATTAAAAGCCGGTAAAGAATTATGGAAATATTATCATGCAAAAATTAATAAAAATAATAAGACCAAAAATAATGCGTCTTACTATGATATAAAAGAATTTTTTCAGGGACGTTCAGAGAAAAGCAGAATGAAAATAAAATCTGATGATGATCAATATAACGCTTTAATTAATACATTACGTGCAAATCTGTCTGCATTGAAGGAAAAAATAAAGCCTAAAGTGTATGAATACGGCTTTTTAGAGGAATAAACATGTGTAAACAAATTAATTTACTGCCGTTGATGTGTCAGTTTAATAAAGAAGGTTTTATTACAGATACAACATATTGGGAAACTGATGTATGTGATTATGGAAAATATTATCTTGTTTTTTATACGAATACATATTCTTTGCTTTTACCTGATAACAAAGATGACTGGTTAACTGAAATATTGGAGGCTGAAACTGTTGTTATAACAAGAGGCAGTTATAATGGAAATGATGATTGTTTTGAGATTATGTTTGAAGATAATACAGAAACGCCGTATATGATAATTATTTCTGATGAACAATTTTCCCGCGTGTCTCCTTTAAAGGAAGGCTGGAATGGAAAATTATACATATATGTTGGTTCAATTTATAATTGTAAAAGGGATTTTAATAAAGTATACTATCGAACAGCTGATACATTGCCATATGGTAAAAAAGTTGTAGAATAAATTAAAGCCTTTTCGCCAGGAACGGCAAAAAGGCAAATGGGTTCTGAAGATTAAATCCTTACTTGTCGTCCGGTTTCTTCGCCGCCGGCTGCGAGAATTTCTTCATCGCGTCTTCGATAATTTCATTGCGCACTTTCGCGGCTGCGTTCGGATGAATCGCGGAAATCGGCTCGCCGTTGCTGACTGCTCCTGTTATTATCGAAACATGATCGACAGGATAGTGCGCGAGCGTTTCCGTAAACGGTTTAAAAATACTGTCAAAGTTTTCGATAAGCCATGCCGCTTTTCCCTTGCCGCCTTCCTGAATTGTTTTTAGCGTTACATCAAGCTGTTCGGTTTCGGCTTTCGCGACTTCATACCACGAAGCGACTTCCGCTTTTGCGTCTAACACCGCTTTTTCTTTTTGCGCCTGCGCCGGCGTGATAATTTCCGCGTTGTAACGGTTACGCGAAAGTTCGATGTTCTGCTTTTCCGCTTCAATTTCCGCGCTGACGCCCGATACTCTCGCCTTCGCGTCGGCTGAAACCTGCTCTACGCCGACTTGCTGCCTCTGCGCTTCCTGCGCGAGAGCGACCCTTACCTGCGCCCTAAGCCTGTCAAGTTCATTTTTTAAATTTTTCACTTCCGTTTCAGCGCGCCTTCCTTCCGCCTGTTCAGCCGCGGCGGCTTTTGATTCCGCCTGCGCTTCCCTTGCGCGGGTTTCCGCGTTAGCTGATTGAATCCGCTTTAAAAGCGCGATGTACAAGTCCGGCTCTTCAACGCCGGGAAGTCTGTGGTCGTCAACGTCTGCGATGTTCATCGTTGTTATCTGAAGACCGATGTTTTCAAGGTCAGCCTTGCAGACATTTATCATTTTTGAAACAAGCGCGTCTTTGTCTTTCATTACCTGTTCCGGCGTTACGCTCGCTATTGAATCGCGAAGGTGGCCTTCGATGATGTCGCCTGCGATTTTCGCGAGTTCTTTCCTGTTAGACGCAAGATTTAAAATGCGCGTAACAGCGTAGGAACGGCCGGATTCGTTTCCAGCGATTGCGAAGGAAACTGTCGCTTTTACATTGAGGGGAACAATGCCTGCCGCGATTGCCGATTCAACAACAACTTCGATTGTAATCGGCGTTAAATCAAATTTGGCGAATTTTTGAAAGAGCGGAATAACAAACGCGCGTCCGCCTGAAAATGTTTTAAAGCCTTTATGGCGGCCCGATCCTGTAATTACTCCAAGTTCGTTACCGCCGACAATTTTCATATTTGTTATTAATTGAATTAAAATGGTGATTCCGACAAGCGCGCCGAGTGTTATCGCGAAGAAAATCATTTTTGTCCTCCTTTGCCTTCGCCTGAAAAAGTCTCAGGCGATATAAAAGATTTTATGTCAACGGAAAAAGTA
>WQTB01000110.1 GCA_009786495.1 Treponema sp. | reverse complement strand
TACAAAATTATTTTAATCCTGATATAATCACATCATGGGTGATTGTCTTTTTTGTAAAATAATCGCGGGGGAAATTCCCGCAAAGAAACTATATGAAGACGATGAAATGCTTGCCTTCAATGACATAAATCCGGCAGCGCCTGTGCATTTTCTTGTAATTCCCAAAAAACATATAGAAAATCTTCTGGAGCTCGAAGAATCCGACACGGCGTTAACAGGACGTCTTTTTTTCAGGGTGAAGGAAATCGCGAAAGAGCAGGGCTGCGGTGGCAAAGGCGGACGCTTTGTGATTAACGCGAAAAAAGACGGCGGGCAGACAGTAGATCATTTGCACATACATTTTCTCGGCGGACGCGCATTTGGCTGGCCCCCCGGCTGAAGGACAGGTTTTAAATGGCTATTGAAAAACATATTAATTTTTTTGAAATGCAAAAGGCGTGTGAAAAACCGGGCTGCCCGCTTTGCCGGATAGTAAGCGACCGCGCGAACAAGTATATCGACAATACCCTGTTTGAGCACATAACAAACCGCGGTTTCCGCGCTCTTTACCGCGCCGCCGGCGGGTTTTGCTCGTTTCATTCAAGGCATCTTGTTTCATTCCGCGACGGACTTGCTGTCGCGATACTTGGGCGGGATATTCTTGAAGACCGCATAAACAGTTTTGACAAAAAGCTGCCGTGGCGCCCCAAAGGACGCTGCCCTGTCTGCGTTGAACGGGATAATATTGAAAATGAATACCTGGATTTNNTNAATAATTCCACCGGTAACTCCGATGAAGAAAAAGAACTGCGTAATTTTTTTACAAAATCCGACGGTCTCTGCGCGCCCCATTATTCGGATTTTTTATTCCCGCCTAAAGGCATCAGGAGAAATCCGCCAAAATGGATAAAAAATTTTCAGGAAGATAAATTCAGGGAACTAAAAAAAAGGCTTGATGTTTTCATTGAATTATCCGCGTACGGCAGGCAGAAAGAATTCACGCAGCTCAGCGAAAAAGATCAGGTTGTATGGAAAGAAGCCGCCGCCTGCCTGACGGAAAATATCGAATAAATTTTTAATTTTTTTTGTAAAAGACGCTTTTATTTAAATATTTTATATAATATAATTAAAATTGTTCTGGAGCCCGTCTGGTTTTATTGCGGGTGCATATCGTAAAGAAAATGAAAAATTTAATTAATTTCTTTTTATTAAGTTTAATTTTCGCTGGTTATTGTTCTGCGCAGGCAGGAAGCAATTTTACCATAGAATTTAACAATGTTGTGATAAACGGCGGCACTGTTTACGTGGCTATTTTTGCTTCCGCTGAAAGTTTCAGGAGAGAAACGCCGGAATACTATTTTGATTTTGCTCCGGCGCAGAACACAGTTGCCTGCGCGTATTCGCTTCCCTCAGGCGAGTATGTAATTTCCGCTTATCAGGACGCGAATAATAACGGTAAAATGGATTTTGGGTTATTCAGAATTCCCAGGGAACTGGTCGGCATATCAAATTATTTCGGCAGGGGATTCCCGTCCCAGAATTTTGACAGGCAGAAAGTAGCCGTCAACAGTAACACAGATAAAGTTATTATCAATTTATATAAATTCTAGGAAGATNTACATTTATATTTTTTGTCACGCGGATGCAATCTTTTTAATTTTGNCTGTTAATTCTTTCTATTGCCGGAATCAGCGCTCTTATGCGGACGACTTTGCCGCCGCCGTTCAGCCTGTAGCGGTATCTTTCGCCGTCATCGGAAAAATCGAAAGCNTCGCCNTGAAACGCGCCGTATCTTTTTTTGGTCCAGCGCAGCGTTGGATCTTTTAATGATACCGCCGTATTGGAAGGATCAAAATAAATATACGAATCGTGAACGCCGCGCTCTTCCGGCGAAGCGTTATTCGTGCAGTTCAGGTAACGGATTATTCCCCTTGCCCAGTCGATTGACTGAATTATTGCGGAATGGCTTATAACGCCGTCAATGTCCCTGAACAGCAGAATGTCGGCAGGCTGCAGATTGCGGATTTCGTCTGTAACAGGAATAATTTGCGTGCTCGCTGAACCGAAGAACGAAGTGCCGGCGAACTGCGCAGGATCGCCGCCGCGCGGAACGCCAAGCGCGGAGCTTAATACCGCGCCAAGATTGATGCCGCCTGCGCTGCCGATATATGTAAGTATCTGCCAGACAAATCCTGAACAGTCTATTCCCACGCTGCCGATGCAGTAAAGATAATTGTACACATCGCTTTCCTGCGCGCCTTTTCCCGAAGTAAGAACATAAGGGCGGTGCGGAAGGCTTGTGAAGGAACCGGATTTCATCCGCGCGATTAAAAATAAATCTGTTGATAATGTCCATTTGCGCTGCGGAATATCAAACATGACAACCTTTTCCCGCCCTGACGAAAGAGCGCTGATATAATCGGCAAAATCCCGCGATTCAAGAATGTCTTCGATTACCGGCCAGAGCGTCTGCGGACCTGCCTTGCCGCCGCCTATGTATTCAATGGCTGTNTCCAGCATTGCGTCGCGCTCATTGTTCATNGCAAAAGGAAGACGTATATTCATCACCCTTCCGTCTATTATNCTTGTTATAAAAAACTGCCTGTACGCTTCTTCAATTACGCNCTCAATTCCGTTTCCCCAAAGCCGCGCCGGATCGGAAAAAGAGACAAGGCGATCTTCCTGCGAAACCGCCNGTGCGGAATTAANAATAAAAAATGAAAAGAAAAGCGTCTTAAAAATTTTATCCGTAATAATCCGCACAGGTTTTTGGTTCATGCTATAAATTATTTTTCTCGATATCCTTAAAATATTTGACAGTGCCTGTTTTTAATTCTTCCGCCGCGTCGTCGTCGCAGACAATGATCGCGCGCCTGTGCATCTGAAGACACGATAACGTCCACATATGGTTAACGCCTTCTTCCACAACAGCGCGAAGGGCGCGCGCTTTGTTTCTGCCCGTCACGATGATCACCACTTCCCGCGAGTCCATTACAGTGCCTGCGCCGACAGTCAAAGCGGTGCCAGGCACCTTTTCCGGATCGCCTTCAAAGAAGCGCGCGTTGGCTTCTTTTGTTTCCTGTGTCAGCGTTTTAATTCTTGTGCGCGAAACAAGGGAAGAGCCGGGTTCGTTAAAAGCGATATGTCCGTCGCTGCCCATTCCGCCCAGNAAAAGTTCNATGCCGCCTTCCGCCGCGATTTTTTCTTCGTAGAGATCGCATTCCTTCTGCGGGTCTTCAGCCATTCCGTCAAGGATATGTATGTTATTCCGGTTTATATCAATATGATTAAAAAGATTTTGCATCATGAAATATTGATAGCTNTGCGGATGATCTTTTGGAAGCCCGCAGTATTCATCCATATTAAAGGTTCTGACATTTTTAAAGGACAGCTTTCCTTCATTGTGCATTTTAATAAATTCNCTGTAAATCAATAGCGGGCTTGAACCTGTGGGAAGCCCGAGTATAAAAGGTTTGTCTTTCGCGTAAGAATTTATTCTGCCTGCGATATATCCCGCCGTCCATAAACTTGCTTTTTCATGATTCTTATGAATTAAGAGCCTCATTAATTTCCTCCGAAAATAATTTTTCCGCCGATCATNACAAGGCGGATTTGATAGTCATTATCGAACACTGTAATATCCGCGAGCTTTCCCGNGACAATCNCGCCCTGACTGCTGTATCTCATTATCGCCGCAGGNTTTGTCGATGCGGCTTTTACGGCGTCTTCAATGCTGAATCCNGACGCGACAAGATTTTTTATGCCGTTGATCATTGTAAGCGCCGATCCCGCCAGTACGTCATCGGATTTTCTGTAGAACACTCCGCCCTTAAAATAAACTTCTTCGTTATTGGCGTATAATGTCCCTTCCTTCTGTCCGGTNGGTTTTAATCCGTCNGTGATTAATACAATTTTATCGATAGATTTATTTCTTAGTANAAGTTTAAAAAGGTCAGGGTGTACGTGAAAGCCGTCGGCGATAATTTCGCACGACATTTCCGGGTGGGTAAGTATCGCCCCGACTGTGTTAGGGTTGCGGTGATCGAGCCTTCTCATCGCGTTGAACATATGCGTTGAGTGCAAAATGCCGACCTGCATTCCTTCTGTCATATTTTCGTAATCGGCGTTGGTATGACCTGCCTGCAGAACAATNCCTTTTTTGATGCAGTACAGCGCGAGCTCTCTCATNTGTTTCAGCTCCGGCGCTACAGTCATATTGACGATATGGCCAGAGGAGGCGTCCCATAATTTTTCCATAAAACTGATGCTTACAGGCAGCACTGTTTCCGGCTTTTGCACGCCAAGCCGTTGCGGCGAAATAAACGGCCCTTCAAGGTGCAGCCCCATAATGCGCGCGCCTTTTTCCCTGCCGATGGCTGACGTGATTTGCCTTACAGCCTGAAGCATCTGTTCGCCTTCGGACGGGTAGAGCGTCGGGTTAAAAGCGGTTACGCCTTTTTCGGCAAGCAGCCGCGATATTTCAAGAATAGAAGCGGCGCAGTCTTCTTTATCTTCCGTGCCGAAACCGCCGAAGCCGTGAATGTGCGTGTCGATAAATCCGGGCGCGATGTAAGCGCTTTTCGCATCAATCAGCCTGACGGAATCATCAAACTGTTTTTGATCAAAACGCTTCTGCGAAAAAACATCTGAAATTTGATTGTCTTCGATTAGCACCGCGCAGTGATCCATCGCGGCGAACCCTGTCAGAACAGTTCCATTGTATATGCAAACAGAACTCATTGATTATTAATTTGAGATTTTTCCTGTAAGATTTTAATACTACCGCTTTAAAACCGAAACTACCCTTTCCAGAACTTTCTTTCTGTCCAGGGGTTTTACGATGTAACTCTTGGCTCCCATAAGAAGACATTTTTTTACTACATCTTCNTTACCCAGGGCGCTTACCATTATGATATTTGCACTTTTGTCAAATTCGAGAATTTTTTCCAATGCGGAAACGCCATCCATAACTGGCATAGTGATATCAAGGGTTACCAAATCTACATTTGGATGCAATGCTTTGTATTTTTCTACACCTTGGGCTCCGTCCGCAGCAGTATCCGCGACATCAAAGCCTTCGGATGTAAAAATTTGTCCAAGCTGCTTGGCAATAAACATTGAATCGTCTACGACCAGAACACGGTATGGTACGCCCTCCGGTTTAATTCCTTCAGCGGTTTTTTCATTGATATTAGGCATATCAGTCTTTGCTATCATCCTGTACGCTCC
>WQTB01000109.1 GCA_009786495.1 Treponema sp. | reverse complement strand
TTTTTTTCAAGTTCCAAAAAAGCTTCGCATAAAAAACTGTTTAAAAATAGCATAATGTTTTTTTCTTTCCATTTGTCAAGAGTTTTAGGAATACACTTTTCTATACTAAAGCCGAATCGATTTTGAAACAGTACAGGATCGGCTCCGTCTATGTAACGATAACCCATTAGTATACATTCCTTTAATAGCGTAAGACTGTCCAGTTCTTCGCGATTGTCAATGTATACCGCTTTTTCATTATTGATATTTTTTATATAAGCATCAGTATCATGCGAATATGAAAAACGGATAGCGCTTGATTCATTTTCATTTATAATTGTACCCGACGCCGCAGGGCCTGCCGCGATCCAGTTTTGCATTCGCCAATAACGGATGTTGTGAGCGCATCTTTTTCCGTATCTTGCGAAATTTGAAACTTCATAATGCTCAAAACCCGCGTTTAAAAGCGCGCCGCGCCCTGAAAGCCAAAAAGAATCAGCGCAGTCAATACCGGGAAGCGTAACCGTTTTATTTTTTATTTTTTCCTGAAGAGCGGTGTCATTTTCTACAGTAAGATTGTAAAGCGATATGTGGGAAGGGCCGAATTTTAAAACTCTATTTATATCATTTAACACTGTCTCTTCGCTTTGATGCGGAAGACCTGTAATTAAATCAACTGATAAATTGCAGTCAAAATACCGCGAAGCAAGTTCNAGTTTTTTTTCTGTAACGAAGGNGTTCTGCGCCCTGTTAACCGCCATGCGGCTTTTATCATTTAACGTTTGAACGCCAAGGCTTAATCTGTTTACTCCGTTTTCACGGCAGATGGAAAGAAACTCTTTATCAATTGATTCAGGGTTTGCTTCAATTGTAAATTCTTTTNCGCTTGTAAAACAGTTTATTTTATTAAAAGCTTCAAGCAGAAGTTTTATTTTTTTTCCAAGAACTGAAGGCGTCCCTCCGCCNATATACACAGAAGGAATTTCTGAAACTAAAAAAAAATCAATCTGGTTTTTNATATCTTTTACAAGCGCATTAATAAANGAGGCGATATAATCTTCATTAACATCTTTTATGTTAACAGAATAAAAATCGCAGTAATCACAAAAGGAAGCGCAGAACGGAANATGAATGTAAAGNGAAGCTTCAATNCCCTTTTTCAAAACAGTTCTAATCTGTTTAAAGGCCAGAACCGCAGCACNGCTTTTGCGGTTATTTGCGCNGGCGATACCGGCCCCCATGTGCGCGAATCATTGGTATTGCTTCTGTCGTCNGAAACGACAAAACATTCATGCGGCCCNAATANAATGGCGTCCATGGCGCCTGAGAAAGGCAGCGACTCGTCCCAGAGCGGTGAAGTNCGCGGAATACCGGGATGATACGGTTTACTTGAAAGTTCATACTCTGTAAGACTGAACATATTGCCTGCGGCTTTTACCCTGAAAACATAATCTGTCATTGATATTTCATCGCCGGGAAGGGCTATTACGCGTTTTATGTAATGCTGTCCACGNCNTGAAAAAATGCTAAGTCTTTGCGCGGTAAAAAAACGCACNGCTCCGTCAATAATTTTTAACGGCCATTTTTGATCCCTTTCATGCCTCATGTCTATCAGGACGACATCNCCGCGCTCGAATGATATCGCGTTATCTGCATTGCTGCTCCACGGCGGCTTGAATGAAGTGAAAATAATNCTGTCGCCNGAGTTAAACCCCGGCTGCATTGTGTCGTTGTCTACAACCCAGACAGAAAAGAAAAAAGCCGTAAGGCAGTTATACACGATATATAAAGCGATAAAAACAGCGGCGATACTTAATACCTTGTTCCGCTGGCCTTTCTGCGTTCTGTATGAATATAGTGTTCTTCTGTCTGCCATTTTTACCCTGCTTATTTAATTGTTCCGGCTCTTCCAAGGGGCCAGTATATAATCATTCCGTTGCCAAGAACTTTGGAAAGCATGACAGGACCGAAATTCCTTCCGTCATGGGAGCTGTCGCGGTTATCTCCAAGCGGCAGTATCCTGCCTTCAGGAATATACATGCCCAGCAGGTGTTCCCTTGCGTGAAGCATCGCGTAACGCCTGTCGTGAGGAGCCGCTTTTCTTTGAACTTCAATCCTTGCTTTGTGGTATGCGAAATTATCGCCGTACTGCATGGACTCGACATTTGATGCCAGCGTTAAAAGTTCCTGCGATACAGGAAGCCCCATATCCAGCCAGCCCCTTGCGTATCCCGCTGCCGCAAGATACCGGTAATGCGTATCCTTTAATAATCTTGTGATATTATGATTCCAGTTTCTTTCCGCGTTATAATCCCTTTCATATACCCAGCGATCTTCGCCTGCAAACTTTATTTTCATTTCGCCGTTTTCGTTTTTAAAACTGTCTCCCGGCTGCCCTACCGCGCGCTTTATAAGAAAATGAACCCTTTGATCGCCCCTTTCGTCCCTGTCGATATCAACCAGAGAAAGGGTGAGCATATAAATTATCCTCTGGGCGATATCAAAAACTGTTCCGCGCGATATATACGCAGGGCTTTCAAAAATAATTATTTCGTTTCTTTTTGGTTTTATTAAACTTGGAATTTTTANAAAACCCGGTAAAAGCTCAGGGCCGTAAATAATTTTNTTNACAAAAACATGATCGCCGATNTTTAAAGTGTCAATCATTGAGCCTGAAGGAATCCTGTACGCCTGAACCAGATACTGGTTTATTAAAAGCACCATACAGGCTGCCCACAAAAACGCCTCAATCCAGTCAAGCACCGGGTTTTTCGCTTTTCGTTTCTCTTTTTTAATCCGGCGGATTTTTGCCCTGTGCGTCAGAATTCTCTCTGTTATTAGCTGCACATGATCAAAGAAATCATGTTTTTTTTCATTTTTGGGCATTTGAGCCATATTAGCATTTTTTAAATATTTCATGCAAGTGGAACGGATAAATGAATCATAAGGCAAGCGCAGACAATTTTTCGCGGATAAATTCGCTTTTTTCCTTAAGACCAATGCTGCCTGTCGTAAGNAAAAGCACNTTNGGTTTTTTCGGATCGATCCTTGCTTTTCCCGCCGATTCTTTTATCAGGCGAAGGAGTTTTTCCACCTGAACGCGCGCGACTTTCGCAAATTCGATTCGCACTAGGGAGTTTCTTTCTTTCAATGAAGAAACCGCAAGCTGCCTGCAGATTATTCTGATTTCAGATAACGACAGAAGCGAAGCGGCTTCGTCAGGCAGCGGGCCGAAACGATCAAGAAGCTCTGTATAGACCTTATCAAGATCATCTTTATCGCGGATTGCCGCTATCATTTTATAGAATTCCATTTTTTCCTGCGGCGAATCNATATAGGAATCCGGTATAAAACCTGAATATTCAAGTTCAAGAAACGTTTCTGTTTCTTCTTCATAATCTGATTGTTCAAGTTTTCTTACAGCGTCGTCAAGCAGTTTTATATACATGTCAAAACCGACAGCATATATGTCGCCTGACTGCTCCCTTCCAAGAAGATTTCCGGCCCCGCGGATTTCCATATCCTTCATCGCTATTTTAAAGCCTGAACCAAGTTCGGTAAAATCAGATATGGTTTGAAGTCTTTTCATCGCGATCTCTGAAAGCGATTTCTGTTCAGGATAAAAAAGATAAGCGTACGCTACCCTGTCGCTTCTTCCAACCCTTCCGCGGAGCTGATAAAGCTGCGATACTCCGTACATATCGGCGCGGTCGATAATAATTGTGTTAACATTCGGNATGTCTATTCCGTTTTCGATAATTGTAGTNGANACNAGTACGTGAAATCCGCCGTGGATAAAACGCCGCATAATATCTTCAAGATCGCGCGCTTCCATCTGTCCGTGCGCCGTCTCAATTATTATTTCCGGCATCAGTTTTTCCAGTTTTATGCGTATATCTTTTAAAGTTTCGATACGGTTATGCAGAAAGAAAACCTGCCCTCCCCTTTCCACTTCGCGGCGGACAGCGCGCGAGATTAAATAATCGTCGTATTCTTCTACAAANGTTTCTATCGGGTGCCTGCCCGGGGGAGCNGTCGCAAGCAGNCTCATGTCGCGGATTTTTACAAGACTCATGTGAAGCGTCCGCGGAATCGGAGTCGCNGAAAGCGTAAGGCAGTCTACGTTTGTTTTAAGCTCTTTCAGGCGTTCCTTGTCCTTAACGCCGAAACGCTGCTCTTCATCAATTACGATTAAGCCAAGGTTTTTAAATTGCACATCACGCTGAATGATGCGGTGCGTTCCGATTAATAAATCGATCTCTCCTTTTTTTAACTGTTCAAGAATAACGCGAATTTTCTTTTTTTCAACAAAGCGTGAAAGCATTGCCACATTCACGGGAAAGCGGGAAAAACGCTCCTTAAAATTTTCGTAGTGCTGCTCAGAAAGTATTGTCGTGGGAGCGAGAAACGCCGCCTGCTTTCCGCACATTACAGCTTTGAAACAGGCGCGAAGCGCGACTTCTGTTTTACCGTAACCGACGTCGCCGCAGACAAGCCTGTCCATTGGGGATGCGCTTTCCATATCCTTTTTAATTTCTTCAATGCAGCGAATTTGATCTTCGGTTTCTTCAAACGGGAAGGCGGCTTCAAACATTGTCTGCCATTCTGTGTCTTTGGCAAACGAGTACCCGCGGGCTTTTTTGCGTTTTGAATAAAGCTCGATTAATTTTTCCGCGATATCTTCTACAGACTTTTTTACCTTGTTCTTGCGGTTCTCCCAACTTTTTGATCCCAGAGTATCAAGCCGCGGCGGAAGGCCTTCGTTCCGATATAACGCTGAACAAGGTTAAGCTGTTCAACCGGAACAAAAACCGTTTCTTCGCCTGCGTATTCAATTTTGATATAATCCCTTTCATGCCCGTATGACGTAAGTCTTTCTATTCCCTTAAAAAGCCCTATACCGTGATTTACGTGGACAATAAAATCGCCCGGGTTTATTTCTACAAATGTATCGATAGGACTTGAACGCACAGTCTTAAGCGAATTGGGAGCCCTTTTTCTTCTGCCGAAAATTTCATTTTCCTGGACAAGCATGAACTTAATGTCAGGAAGCGAAAACCCCGCGGAAAGAGGCACGGCAATTATCGACAATGATTCTTGCCCGCCTTCGCCTGGGTCAAGAATTGTTTTAATGCGATCAGATTGCACCTGCGACTGCGCGGCAACCGCGATTTGCCAGCCGCTATTTATCAAAGATGAAAATTCTTCTTTTAAATAATTTATATTACCGAAAAAACTGCGGGC
>WQTB01000108.1 GCA_009786495.1 Treponema sp. | reverse complement strand
GATCATATCCTTGAGCTTGAAGCAAAGCCGAATCTGACTGAAGAAAACGCATTAAAGCTTAAAAATGAAATGGAATACCGCGGGCTTTCTTTGGTAATATTTAAACGCGAATGTCTTGAAACGTTAAGAAAGAACAAGGCATAATAGGGCCGCGGTAAAAAATATTTTCTTGACAATTTATGTTAACTGTGTAAAAATCATGGTTAACGATGAATAAAATAAACAGAAACCGTTACGTTTTCTGCGCGGTTTTCGCTGCGCTGGTCGCTGTATCAGGTTTTATAATCATACCTGCCGGCATAATTCCCATTGTGCTAAAAAATCTCTTTGTCGTTCTTTCAGGCACAGTTCTTGGAAGTTTTTACGGCGCAGTCTCAATTATCATTTTTATTTCCGCAGGAATTCTTGGAGCGCCTGTTTTTGTAATCCCGGGCTTTGGAGTATTCAGCACTCCTTTAGGCGGATATTTAATCGGCTATTTGCTCGGAAGTCTTGCCGCAGGATTAATCTGCGGAAAGCCGAAAATAAAAGAAAAAAAAGTAAAACTTCTATTTTTGATAAGGTTGACTTTGGCATCATTATCAGGCTTTTTAATTATTCTGCTTTGCGGAATGTTTTATATGATGCGTTTAAACTCCATGTCTTTTGCGGCGGCATTTGCCGCTGGGGTTGCTCCTTATATACCCGGCGATTTAATCAAACTTGCCGCAAGCATCCCGCTTGCGCTCAGGCTTCGTCCTATCGCGGCGCGTTATATAAACCCTGATAAATAATAAATAGGAAGTAAAAAATTAAAGCCGTAGAACTTTTAAATATTACAAAACGTTTCCCGGCATATGACGACATTAAACAAAATGATCAGATTCGCGGCGGTTTTTTTTACGCGCTTAATGACGTATCGTTTTCTATAGAAGAAGGCGAATGTACGATTATCGCGGGAGCTAACGGATCTGGAAAAAGTCTTTTAATGTCCATTATCGCAGGCCTTGAAGATTCGACTTCGGGAAAAATTACAACAGCAGGAAAAGTTGGCCTTGTTTTTCAGGAGCCTGATGCGCAGATAATCGGAGAGACGCCGTACGAAGATATCGCGTTTGGTCCGCGGAATATGAAGCCTTCGCTGTCTAAAGAAGAAATTAAAACGCGCGTAAATAATGCGCTTTTAGAAACCGGTCTTGAACAAAAAGCGGACTTCCCTGCCCGATCGCTTTCAGGCGGTGAAAAGCGCCGCCTTGCCGCAGCCGGAGTGCTTGCGATTAACGCGCAAATAATCATTTTTGACGAGCCTTACGCAAACATGGATTATCCGGGAGTTCTTCAGGTAAACAATCTTTTTGGCAAACTTATAAAAGAAGGAAAGACGGTGATAATCCTTACTCATGAACTTGAAAAATGCTTCACCCTTTGCGCCCGTTTTATCGTGCTTTTTAAGGGCGAAAAAGTATATGACGGAGACCCGTCATGTGAAATCCTTAGTAACGTTGAAAGATGGGGCATTCATAACCCGATAAAAAATAATTCACTAAAAAAAATTGAGCTTTTATGGTAAGCGAACGAACTCTTTTTAAATATAAAACAGTTAAAGGCTTTCTTCATAAACTGCCTGTAATAATAAAATTTTTACTATTGATTTTTATCTCATTTTTTTGCTTTACGTTTTCTGCTGCATGGCTTTTAATTTCTGTGTTACTTGCTTTTTTATCAGCATTTTTATTAAAATTTACAGCGATCGAACAGCTTACAGATTTAAAACCCGCTCTTTTTTTTGCGGCCTTCATGTACCTGCTGTCTTTAATTTCAGGCATTACAGATTCTTTTCCCGTAATTATTTTTCAAAAGTCTATACTGATTCCAAATCCCGATTTTGTTAACACAGCACTTCGCCTTGTATTAATAATTCAATTGTCCGCGCTGTTTTTCCGCACTACAAGTTTTATTGAAATAAAAGAATGTTTAAACACAATTGAATATTTTTTAAAGCGTGTTTTTAAAAATTCTTCAGGGTTTTTTTATACGGATACAATTTCGCTTTTTCTAATGTTTATCCCGGAATTCTTCAATGTATGGTCAGCTTTTAATCTTGCATGGAAGGCAAGGGGCGGCAAGCCGGGAGTAAAAAAAATTAAAACGCTTGTATTTTTGTTGATAACGGCCAGTTTTGAAAAAGCGGCTGTAAAAGCGAAAGCAATAGAATCAAGGGGGAGGCAATATGAAAAATAATCCTGACGGGCTTTCAGGCAAGGCAAAACTTTTAAAATACCTGCGTGAAAAACAGGGAGAGCCATTAAGCGGCACAGCCCTTGCAAAAAAAATGGAAGTTTCGCGCGTAGCTGTATGGAAGACAGTTCAGTCCTTATGCGAAGCCGGTTATTCGATAGAAACGGGAGAATCGGGATATTCATTGAATCCAAAAAATGAAAAAGATTTTTTATACCCGTGGGAATTCTTTGAAAAAGAAAATAATTTTTATCATTATAAAAACACGACAAGCACAATGGACAGGGCAAGGGAGACTGCGTTCCGCGGAGCTGAAAGCGGAACTGTTTTTACAGCGGAAAAACAGAGCGCGGGAAGGGGAAGAAACGGCAGGACATGGGTATCGCGCCAGGGCGGATTATTTTTTTCAATTCTGGAAAGACCGGGTTATTCAATCGCGGATTATTCGCTTTTATCGCTTGTTATGCAAATCGCTGTTACGCGCAGCCTGTCGAAGGTTTGCGCGAAAAAAGCGTATCTCAGGTGGCCGAATGACATTTATATCAACAGCCGCAAGATTGCAGGGATCACAACAGAGCTTTCAGGCGAAGGGGATATTATTTCATGGCTTACAGCCGGCATCGGGGTAAATGTGAATAATCCCGCGCCGTCGGGAAAAGCCGCAAGCTGCATGGAAATTACAGGGCATAATATTTCACGCAGGGATGTATTAATAAATATTTTAAATGAAATTGGCAGCGTAAAAAAAACATTCAGCTCGAAAGCCGTTTATTCGCAGGGAAACCCCGCGCTTGCCAAAGAATGGAATTCTTATTGCGACTGCATTAACGCCAAGGCGCTGGTATTTGAACCTGTTAATAGCGCGCACAATGTTACCGCTGTTACTGTTAATGAAGAAAAACATGGGAAAATTCTTGCAAGGGGCGTTTTTCAGGGTATAGACCCCGCAGGCAGATGCATTCTTAAAACAGACGACTCAACATTATATTTTAATCACGGCACAGTATCCGTCGCCTTTTTAAACCCCTAAAGAGCGGATAGTTTCAAGCCGAGGCAGTGTCACATAACATCCAGAAATGGTATGCAGACAAGATAAAAAGCGTCCTTAAGAATATACATCACCGCCTTGCAAAGGTCTAACCTTTCATAAGACAGGTTTTTATCTTCGCAGTTAAGTATCGGACATTCATGGTAAAAACGGCTGAAAGCTTTTGAAAGTTCATAAAGATATCCAGTCAGGTTTGACGGGTCAAGGTCTAAAGCAGCCTGCGTGACCGCCTCAGGATAGGACGAAATCAATTTGATTAAATCCCATTCTGAATCAGACGTTAATAACGAAAAATCATGCGCGTCTTCGCGTGAAACGATGTCNTTTAACGCGCCCTTTTCATTTNNGCGGTTTTTTTCTGTCTCTTCGTTTTTTCTGAGCATCGANGAAATGCGCGCGCCCATGTACTGAAGATACGGGCCTGTGTTGCCGTTAAAGGAAAGCGACTCCTTAGGATCAAAAAGCATATCCTTAACAGGGTTAACCTGTAAAAGAAAATAATGAAGCGCGCCAAGCGCGATTTTTTCCGCCACTTCGGACGGCTCCCCTACTTCTTCCTCCCTTCCTTTTTCGCGTATTTCAGCTAACGCAAGATCGCGCAGCGAGTCCAAAAGGTCGTCAGCGTCAACAACCGTTCCTTCCCTGCTTTTCATTTTGCCTTCGGGAAGGTTTACCATTCCGTAGGAAAGGTGGCGCAGATTTTTTGCCCATGAATAGCCGAGTTTATCAAGNAAAATNAAAAGCACCTTAAAATGATACTGCTGCTCCGAGCCGACAACNTANATCATCTGGTCGAAAGGCCAGTCCTTGTGCCTTTCAATAGCGGTTCCGAAATCCTGCGTTATGTAAATCGACGTGCCGTCGCTTCGAAGAAGTATTTTTTTATCAAGTTTATCTTCCGATAAATCGACAGCTACAGCTCCGTCTTCCTGTTTGAAGAAAATCCCTTTCTCAAGTCCTTTTAACACTTCGTCGCGCCCGAGCATGTAAGTCTTGCTTTCATAATAATATTGATCGAAAGAAATTCCTGTGCGCTCATATGTTTTTTTCATTCCTTCGATCGACCAGCTGTTCATCTGCTTCCATAATTCGACAGTTTCCAAATCGCCCGCTTCCCAGTCGCGGAGCATTTTCTGCGCTTTTTTCATTGAAGGAGCGCAGGCTTCCGCCTCTTCTTTTTTCATGCCGGAATTTATCAGCTCTTCAACTTCCTTTTTAAGATTCTGACTGAAATCAACATACCACCTGCCGACATANTGATCGCTTTTTATTCCAAGTGATTCAGGAAGTTTGCCCTGCCCGCCTTCTTTGTACGCAAGCATCGATTTACAGATGTGAATGCCGCGATCATTTATGATGCACACTTTCCTTACCTGCGCGCCGCATGCGATCATAATCCGCGATATGCTTTCGCCAAGAACATCGTTTCGCAGGTGCCCCAGATGCAGGGGCTTGTTTGTGTTCGGGCTTGAAAATTCCACCATTACTTTTCTGCCATTCATTGCGCCTGAGCGGGCGAACGAGAAATTCTCAATATCAGATAACGCTTTGTTTAAAACGGTTTTTGAAATGTACGCGCGATTAAGTTTAATATTTACATACGGCCCCTGCGCGCTGACTTTTGCGTTGCAGGTAAACGCGCTTTCTTCTTTTTTTTCCCGGTCTTCATTGATTTTTTTTTGAATTTTATCTGTAATTAACTGTGCGATTTGCGCCGGCCCCTTCTTGAGAATTTTTGAGTAACTGAACATAGGAAAGCCGATGTCGCCCATCTGCGGATCAGGCGGGATTTCCGCGGTTATATTTTCATGATTTATTTTTTCCGCGATGCCTGATTCATTAAAAAGCGAATTGAGCGCGTCCGCTGTCAATTTTTTCCAGGGTTCCCTGTAATCATAGCGCGGTGAAATTTGATTTTCCTGCATGATCAATATTAACTTTTATTTAACTTTTTTTCAAG
>WQTB01000107.1 GCA_009786495.1 Treponema sp. | reverse complement strand
GTCTGCGCCGGATTCGCGATTCCTTTAATTCGTACACGCTCGATCGCCTTGCGCTGGCGGGGGCTGCGGCGGCAATCGCGGACAAGGATTATTACAGCGAATTCAACAGCCGCGTGATCAAAACAAGGCAGCGCGTAACGCAGGAAATGCGCGCTCTCGGATGCATGGTGCTGCCGTCGTCAGCTAACTTTATTTTTGTAAAATTTCCAAAGACAAAGGGCGTTGACGCTTTCGCGAAGCTAAGGGAGAACGGGATTCTTGTGCGGCATTTTAACAGGGACAGAATAAAGGATTTCCTTCGCGTTACGATCGGCATTGATGAAGATATGGATAAATTTCTGGAAGTATGCAAAAATATTATAATAAAATAATAGAGTTGTTCGATAAAATGAAGTTTTGGAACAGCCGCAATTTAACAGGGAAACTATGAAAATTATTAATAGTGGTGAGTTTAACGCATACTGGAAAAATGTTTCAAAACAGGCTGATGAAGATTTTGAAACAGAAAAAACCGTAAAAGAAATTATTTGCGCCGTGCAAAAAGAAGGGGACGCCGCTGTCCGCCGTTATGCGTCAAAATTCGACAAAGCGTCTCCACAAAAGCTGGAAGTTCCTTTTAGCGAAGCGCAAAATGCGTTTAAAGAGTTACGCGCAAACGAACCTGAGCTTGCCGCCGCCCTTGAGCTGTCCGGGCGGCATATAAAACGTTTTTCAGAAAAGCAAAAAGAGCAGTTTACAGACTTTGAATATGAAATGGAAGAAGGGCTTTTCACGGGACAAAAAGTTATTCCGGTGCAGAGAGCCGCGGTTTATATCCCCGCGGGGCGTTTTCCGCTTTTTTCCACTGTGTTAATGTGCATGATACCGGCGTTTTGCGCAGGAGCGGAAGAAGTGTTTTTAGCTTCGCCGCCTTTAAAAAACGGCATTCCCGATAAAAAAATCATGGCAGCTGCAGCGTTAGCCGCGGAAATTTCCTGCGCAGAAAATAAAAAGCCGCGAATATTTTCGATGGGCGGCGCGCAGGCGGTAGCCGCTCTCGCGCTTGGTACAGAATCGGTTCCGCGCGCGGACATAATTGCGGGGCCCGGAAACAGGTTTGTCGCCGCCGCGAAACGAATTCTTTTCGGCAAAACAGGGATCGATTTTATAGCTGGCCCTTCCGATGTTTTGATCATTTCAGACGTTAAACTGCAGCATGGAAAAGGCGCTGACAATAATGAAAAAAGAGCCGCAGATATTATCGCCGCCGATATGCTCGCTCAGGCGGAACATGACCCTGACGCGCGCGCCAGAGCGTTGGTTGCAGATAACAATTTCGCGGCGCTTGTTTCTGACGCGGTTAACCGCCTTTTAAAAAACCTTGAAGCGGAAGAAACAGCGCGCGCTTCGCTTGATGCAGGCGGCTTAATTATCGTTTACAGAACAAAGGAAGAAGCGGCTGAAATCGCAAACATTATCGCGCCTGAGCATCTTCAGCTTCAGGCAGAAAATGATATAGAAAGCTGGATTCCGCTTTTAAAAAATTACGGATCGCTTTTTATAGGTTTATTGTCCGCAGAAGTGCTGGGCGATTATTCTGCAGGCATTAATCATACGCTTCCGACCGAAACAAGCTCGCGCTTTACAGGCGGGCTTTCTGTGCGTAATTTTTTAAAAACGGTTACAACGCTGCGCTGCCTTCCGGGAACGGGGTTTGAAAGTGCGCGTAACGCCGCGGAAATTATCGGAAAGGCCGAAGGACTCGAAGCTCATGCGAAAGCCGCGCAGGCGCGGCGTTAAAATAANTTAAGGAGGATTTTATGCAGCGGATAGGAATTGCCGGTATCGGAAACATCAGNAAGATTTACCTTGATAATTTAACCGGAATGTTTGCAAAACAGGTTAAGGTNACATCGGCGGCGGATATTATTTTTCAGCGCGCGGAAAAGGCCGCCTCTGATTATAAACTTAAAGCGTTCAGTTCGTTAGACGAAATGCTTAAACACGGCGATGTCGATATCGTGCTTAATATAACGCCGCCCAAAACCCATTACGAAGTCGCGCTTGCGGCGGTAAAAGCGGGAAAGCATGTGTACAACGAAAAGCCAATTTGCGTAAAACGCGAAGAAGCTGAAAACATTCTAAAGACAGCGGCGGAAAACGGCGTAAAGGTCGGCGGCGCNCCTGATACTTTTCTNGGCGCGGGGCTTCAAACNTGCCGCAAACTTCTNGATGACGGCTGGATAGGCCGGCCTGTCGCAGCCGCCGCGATCCTTATGAGCCACGGCCCTGAACACTGGCATCCGTCTCCACATTTTTTTTATCAGGACGGCGCAGGTCCGATGTTTGACATGGGGCCTTATTATCTGACGGCTCTTGTAAGCCTCCTGGGGCAGGTAAACCGCGTCTGCGGCAGCGCGGGAATTGGCACGCCTGAAAGGGAAATTACAAATCAATATCAATACGGCGAAAAGATAAAAGTCGAAGTCCCGACGCATATCGCGGGCGTTCTTGACTTCTCCTGCGGAGCGATTGGAACGTTAATCACAAGTTTTGACGTATATTCGCATTCAATGCCGTGCATCGAAATTTACGGAACCGAAGGAACGTTAAAGGTTCCCGACCCTAACACATTCTGCGGCCCTGTGTTTGTAAAGCGTTTCCGCGAAGAAAAATGGTCTGAAATTCCGCTTATAAAAAAATACAGCGAAAATTCGCGCGGGCTTGGATTAACTGACATGGCGGTGTCCATAGAAGAAAACAGAAAGCACCGCGCTTCATCTGATCTTACATATCATGTGCTTGACATAATACACGGTATACATGACGCGTCACGCTCGGGAAAATACTACAAACTGAAATCCAAATGCAAGCGCCCGGAGGCGATGTAATCAGGAATGTGGAATGACCAATAAATTCTCATTTATTGTTGTGCGCCACGCCGTGTAGATATTATTCACCTACACGGCTTCGCCGTGCTTTAAAGGGCGCCGCGTTTAATTTTTTTAGTNGTTGTCATTTCCATCGGTTTTTCAAGAATGACAGTCCTTAAAACTTTTTGATACGGCANCAGTCTCTGGTTCACTTCGGTGATTATGTTTTCNATTCTTGTTTTCATTTCGTCTTTTGACGGAGACGCGCCTTTTTCATTTTTGTACTCAGGATTGGGATACACAAGCGCTTCGATTCCTTCGGTTTTCATTTTTGCGTCAAGGATGTATCCGCGGATTAATATCTGCTCGATTTCTTCGTAAAGCTGATATTCATTTTCNATTTCTTCGGGGTATACGTTCTTTCCGCCTTCTGTGACNATCATGTTCTTTGCGCGGCCTGTAAGGTAAAGATAATTTTCGCTGTCCATATANCCAAGGTCGCCTGTTTTTAAATATCCGTCGGGCGTGAAGGAGGCGGCTGTTTCTTCCGGCATGTTAAAATAACCGAGCATTACCATCGGGCCTTTGACGATTACTTCGCCGATGCCGCGATCGTCNGGATTCAAAATTTTCATGTCNACCTGCGGACACGGGCGGCCTACGCTGGTTTCCTTATACGCTTCGATTGGATTNATGGCGATGATGGGCGACGTTTCAGTCAGTCCGTACCCCTGAACAAAGTCGATTCCAAGCTGGTTGTATTTTCTGAANACGCTGGGCGCAAGNGGCCCGCCGCCTGATATACAAATGCGGATCGATGTAAGGGACGCCTTGTCAAGAATAAACCTGAACATTTTCTTGCCGGGATTCTTTTTAAAAACTTTTTTTATAACTCCGGATATCCCCATNAAAAACGAAATAANCCCGTAAACAACAGGGCCCTTCGCCTTTAATCCGCGTATAATTCCCGCAAGCACTTTNTTAAAGAGCATGGGTACGCCAAGGAGCATTGTAATCTGAGCNTGTTTTAAGTCTTTAAGGATTTGGCTTGTCACCATTTTCTTTCCGAAGACAAGTTCCGCGCCNACNGAAATCGTTTCGATAAAAACAGCTAACATTGTATATGAATGATGAATCGGAAGGATCGCGTAAAAAACATCGGTATGAAGAATGATTAAGGGCGTACCCTGCGCAAGGTAAACGTCAGAGACAAGATTTTTATGAGTCAGCATAACGCCCTTGGGAATGCCGGTTGTGCCTGATGTAAAAAGAATCGCGGCAAGGTCTGTTTCCACAGCCTGCGCAATTTCTGTCATTGGGCCGTCAAGATCGTAAATATATGTGCCGAGTCCTTTTTTAACGGAAATTACTTCTTCAAGATTGACTGGCTTTGACGCGTAATATTCGTATTTTTCTTCGTCAACAAAAAGGATTCGCGCGCCTGAAGCTTTTAAAAGCGAATCTGTTTCTTCGTTTTTTAACTGGTAATCAATCGGGACAATAACTCCGCCCGCGAAAAGNACGGCAAGATACGCGACAGTCCATTCNGGCAGATTCTTTGAAGTTAACGCGACTCTGTCTCCNCTGCGGATGCCTTTGCTGTGAAGCCAGCGCGCCACAGCTTCAATTTTTTTAAGAGCTTCNGNATANTTTAAGCTGATTCTGTCCGGATCGTATATTGTAAAGCAGGATCTCTCAGGGTATCGTGAAACGGTAATCCTGAACATTTCAGGCAGGGTAGGCCATAATCCTGTAAAGGATTTTCCTCTGTATTCATTCAAAAATTCCCAGGGCTTTTCGGTATAAGGAACAGCCATTTCATCCTCCAAATCGTCAATTTCAAGAGTATATAATAACCCTTGTGTTTTTAGACATCATTTAAAGTGTCTTGGTTACATTAGTATGACATATTTACCATAAATGTTCCATTGAAATTTTCATTAAATGTAAAAATAATAGAAGCTTTTCCAAAACTAACCGGGTTTTGGAAATGGCTCAATGGTTATTTTTATTATGAAATGTTATATTTACTGTATGAAGAGACTTCTGCCGGCGGTTTTCGCTGTACTTACGCTTGTTTCCTGCGCCGCAAGAATCGAAGGCTCGCTTGCGGCCGATGGTTCCGCCGCTGTCAATGTCAGCATGTCTCTTGAACCCAGAATGACAGCCCTGATCCGCTCATTATCGCGGGCAGGCGGGCAGGAAAGCGGCGCAGTTCTTGACGGCCCTGTTATCGCGCAGTCAATGTCAGTCGCGCCGGGCGTTGTTTCGGCGTCATTCAGGAACACAACAGACACCGCAATCGAAGGACAGGTAAGAATTTCTCATATTAATGATTTTCTTTCTGCCGGGATAACTTTTATCAGTTTTGAGCAGGGACGCTGCGTTATCAATTTAAATCTTGGCAACGGCCCTGT
>WQTB01000106.1 GCA_009786495.1 Treponema sp. | reverse complement strand
ATATATCAATACTTCCGCTTGAAGTTTTAATATTTACAGCATTCCTGTATGAAACTGGA
Organism: Treponema sp.; assembly: GCA_009786495.1. Next base: position 5,227 of record WQTB01000106.1, on the reverse strand, counting down.
AGATAAACTTCCACACGCCGGTTAAAATTATTAAAAAGTCTTATCGGGCTTTCTCCCTTTTCTACAGTTAATGTATTTCCGGTGATATTAATATTCGCGTAATACCTGCTGTTATTCTCGCTCATGTATTCTTTAATTACAAGCTTTTCTGAAGTTCCGGTGTATATAGAAACTTTTTCTGATGCGTATATTATTTTTATATCGTTTATATTATCAGTCTCAATTTCCCTTTCATTGACCAGTTCCAGATTTCCGCTGCAAAATGCCTGTACAGAAAAATAAAAAATTAATAACGCTGAAAGAACGGCTGGTTTCATTAAAACTCCCTGTTCACATTATACAATTATTCTATACAAATGTCCATTATTACCGCACAGAAAAATTTGCCTAACGCGCGCTAAACTTTTAATTATTATACGGAAAAATAATTTTTATGCATTTTATTTATTTTTTTCATAATGGTTTTCCGTATATGTTCAGGTTCCATAACTTCAAGATATTCCCCATAAGATAAAAGGACTCCGTACACCCATTCATCTTCCGGCCATGTAACAGTAATAATAAAACTGTCGTCCTTTTGTTTTTTACACCACCCGGGATTAAAATCTTCATATACCCTTTCCGTCATTTCTTTTTTCATTTTGAATTTTATTTTTACAGGCGTTTTTTGTTTTTCGTCCATATAGTTACCGTCATACATTACAGAGGGTTCTATGTTTGATAAATCACGTTCAGAAAAATTAATATTTGTAATTTTTAACTTGCTGATTCGTGTCAGCTTAAAAGTCCTTAAATCCTGCCTGACAAGACAGAAACCCTTTACATACCATGTACCGGATTTATACCATAATTTAACAGGTTCAATTTTACGATGTGTCATTTCACGTGTTTTTTTTCCGTAGGAACTGTAATAATCAAATTCGATTATTAGGCGTTCAAGTATGGCAGTCTTAAGATTATTAAATAAATCCGGCGGTATGTCTTTCGCCCAAAACGAAAAATCAATATCGAGCCAGCCGGCGGCGTTTTTCTGAAACACTGATGATAGTTTGTTTAATATTTTTTCAGTTTCAAAATTTTTTACTTTAGAAAACCCTTGAAGCGCGATTAAAATATCGTGCTGTTCCTTTTCGTTCAGCAATGATTTATTTAGGACAAAATCGGGGAGTAAGCCTATGCCGNCGCCGTTGCCTTTTTCGGTGTAAACAGGAACGCCTGCCATGCCAAGCGCTTCAATGTCTCTGTAAATAGTTCGCTGCGATACTTCAAAACGTTCAGACAGCGTTTTTGCGGTTACGATTTTTTGGTTCATTAATATGTATACGATTTCAAATAATCTGTATATTTGCATACTGCCTCTTTATAAATATGACATTATTATGTCATATTTAAATCAAAATATAAAGCTTCATTATGAATAAAAAAAAATAAAGATTTTTCAAATATGACGTAGTGCTGTCATATTTGATAATTTATAAATGAATTATCATTAATTTGGAGGAATAAAAATTGAGTTTGTACGAAGAAGGACTTAAACTGCTTGAAGAAAAATTCGGAAACGGAAAGGACAACGTTATCTCGCTTTCGACTATCGCGCGGGAAGCTGACGCTGACGGAAATCCCCAGCCTGTTGTGCGGGATGTAGACGCATTTTATGAGAACGGCGCCTTTTACATCACAACATACGGCAAATCAAACAAAATGCAGCAAATTGCCAAAAATCCCGCGGTCTCGGTTGCGGTCTGTTTCGGATGGTTCACCGCTGCAGGAAGGGGCGAGAATCTCGGCTGGGTGTTAGACCCAAAAAACGCTGAGTTAAGAGACAAGCTCCGCAAAGTTTTCGCCGAATGGTACGACACAGCAAACAACGAAAAAGACGAAAACTGCTGTATCCTTGCGGTCCGTCTCACAAAAGGAACGTTAAATATAAACCATTGGGAAAAATTATACCACATGGACTTTGTGAACAAGACCACGATGGAAAACGGCGGAGTTTTTTAAACGCTGCAGGCGGCAAGGAACGTAAAACGTTTTTAAAAACGCGCTGGCAGGTGGATCTAGCCCCTAGGGGAATCGAACCCCTCTTTTAAGATTGAGAATCTCATGTCCTGACCGATAGACGAAGGGGCCTCAAGTGGAAATATATCAATTTTTTTCTTGATGTGTCAATCACTCGCTGTGGTATTCGATTAACGAAGTAACCGGCGTCGGCTCAAGTATTTTTTTGTAATCAAGGAAGGGAAGGCTGACGATTCCGAAAATCTCGGGCACTTCGGCTCCGCCTTCTATCAAAAGCGAGCGCGCTGCGTTTAAAGTGCCGCCTGTCGCAATTAAATCATCTGTTAATAATATCCGCTTTCCTTTCGGGACATCGGCGCTGTGAACTTCAATTTCCGCCTGAGCGTATTCAAGCGAGTATTTTTTGGAAAGCGTAATGCCGGGAAGCTTGCCTTTTTTTCTGATTGGTATAACGGGAATGCCCATGTTATAGGCAAAAGGCGCGGCGAATAAAAAGCCCCTTGCTTCTATAGCGGCTACGGCTTCAATCTTTTTGTCTTTATAAAGTTCCGTCATTTTGTCAATGCAGAATTTAAAGGCTTCTATGGAAACAAGTATGCTGGTAATATCATAAAAAAGAATTCCCTTTCTGGGAAAATCAGGCACTTTTCTGATATAATCGTCAAGATTAAACTTCACTTTTTTAATATTCCTTTTATCCATTTGATTTCTGATTTTTTTATGTTAGCTGCAACAAGCGGCTCTCCCAAAGAAGCGTCGCAGTCCTTTAATAATTTGCAAAGATAATTTACTGTTTTTTCCTTAACGGAAAAAACGCCGCATTTTCTTGACGCAAGGTTAATATGCAAAAGCAGTTTTTCAAGATACGCGAAGGATTCCGGTCTGGAATTTTCACAGCCGATAAAAAAAACACCGGCGGAAAGCAGATTAACGCCTTCAAATTCATGAGCAGGGCATATTTTTACTTTATAACCGGACATTGATTCTATAATTAACTGCGCAACAGATTGAATTGATTCGGATCCGTCGGTAATAATTAATGCGTTATCGCTCACTTGTTCATCCTATAAAATTAAGTTTCTGCTGTCAATCATTCGCCGCGGTTCCCATTGCCTGAACCGAATAATCGACGATGATCCAGATATTATCCCTTCTTTCAAGAAAATATGAATACTGCCTTAATTCTGTAAATGAAGTATGCCTGAATCTTAGAACCGCAATTACAGTTGCCTGATAATTGTTGTATTCTGTTCTGATGATGCTGAAACTGGTTGGTATTACAGAAATATCCTCGTCTATAACAGCGTTTTGCAAATTGCGTTTATATGTTTCAAGCATTGTTCTTCTGCCTGCTTCGTTTTCAGAAAGGTATCTTCTTCTTTGGTAGGCGTCGCGCTGAAGCATTGCTTCAGGGTCAAGATAGAGAAAAAATCTTTCCCACTGGGACTGCTGTCTTGCCGTTATCATGTATGTCACAACTTCATCGGGCGGAAGGGACTGTCTTACAAGAACCGCGCCTGTCGCGGTATCAATATCCAAAGGAATTCCGTCAGGACCTGGAATCAGTTCAGGGCGGATGCTTAAGCTAAGATAATTTGTTTCGATAGCGGGAACAAGCACAGAACGGTATAATTCAGGGTAAATAAAAGCGCGTACCCTGTATGAACCCGGCTGCGAAAATGAAATATACTCGCGAAGGTCTTCTGTAAATGAAAAAGACTCGCCGCTTTCTATCGATATTTCGCGGAAAAATACATTGTTATTCTGGTTCCTTTTTCTGATTAATGAATCCGAAAGCGGCAGCGCGCGGTTTGTCATTGTTCTAATGTCAAAATCAATTGAAAACACGCGATCATCCGCAAGTTTAAACCGGTATGTATACGGGCTGTTATTTGTAATTGTAATCTGAACATAAATCGGGTAGGATTCAACATAATAAACCTGTCTGTCATAAAATCTTATGTTGAATTCGACCTGTCCCTGAGCGGTTTCCGCCGCGAACAGGTATGGAAAACCCGCGCAGATAAAAAATAAAAATGCAAAAGATATAAAAAATTTTCTTGCCATTTTACTTCCCTTATATATAAATTAATAAGGCTGTTCAAAGTGAACACACTTCTATAATATAGAATCGGTAGTTTTTTATGAATACCTTATCATTTCCTGAAATTTTACTAAAAACTCAAGAGTCAAAAACCGTTCGCGCTTTGAATTCCGCATTAAAAGAAGACCTTTTTCCGGTTGATATTGAAGGCTGTGAAGGTTCGTTATGCTCATTCATTGCCGCGCACACATATAATATAACAAAAGGCAGGCTTTTTTTAATAGTTCCCGGCGAAGAAACTGCTTTGGATTTAATGCAGGATTTAAAATTATCTGGTATTCCCTGCGTTAAATTCCCGTGGTGGGGAACCGCGCCGTACAGAGAACTGACAGCGCAGGCGGCTATATTCGGCGAAAGAGCAAAAGCGCTGTACGAACTTGCCGAAAACAAGGACGGAATTACAATTATCCCGATAAGAGCGCTTTTAAACCCGCTGCCTCCGGCCGAATACATAAAAAGTCTTCTTGTCACTTTAAAACCTGAAGGGCAGATTGATACTGCGTCTCTCGCAAAAACTCTCGCGTCCTTTGGCTACACAAGGGTTCCGCGCGTTCAGGTTTGCGGAGAATTTGCCCTTCGCGGTGAAGTGCTTGATATTTTTATGGGGGGCGATGAACAGGCTTTCAGAGTGCTTTTTGATTTTGACAAAGTGGAAATGATTAAACAGTTTGATCCTGTCATGCAGGGAACAGGCGACAGGAAATTTTCAAAGCTTGTTATAAGGCCGGTGAAAGAAGTTATCTGGAGCGATAATCGCATTGACATATTAAAAAAGAATCTGGCTTCATGCAAAGAATTTAAAGACGGCGGAAAATCAATAATAGAAGAATTAACGGCATCAAGGTTTTTAAGCGGCGAGGAAATGTTTTTCCCGCTTGCGTTTGAAAAAAAGCACAGTCTTCTTGATTATCTTGTCTGTGAAGATAGCGGATTAAACACTTTAATGTTAATAGACAGGGAACGCCTGGAAAACATGCAGGAAAGCCTTGCGCGCGAATATCAAGGGCTTTATTCAAAGTCTGTAAGGGAGTCTTCCCAAAAAATAAAAAATGAAAACACCTGTTTTGATTTTCCGCTTCCTGAGCGGCTTCTTTTTAATTTTAA
>WQTB01000105.1 GCA_009786495.1 Treponema sp. | reverse complement strand
ATCCGCTCAACAATAAAGGATTTAAAGGAGCTTAACGGCTGTTATCTAAGGCTCGCCCATTATCCGCATGATGCGATGTTCGCGAAGATTGCAGACGAAGAGGGAGTGCTGCTCTGGGAAGAAGTTCCGGTTTACTGGGCGATTGCGTTTAACAACCCCGGCACCTACGCTGACGCGGAAAACCAGCTTTCAGAGCTTGTGCTTCGCGACAGAAACCGCGCGAGCGTTATAATCTGGTCTGTCGGAAATGAAAACGCCGATACTGACGACCGTTTCGCGTTTATGTCAAAGCTCGCAGGAAGGGCAAGAGAGCTAGACGGCAGCCGCCTTGTGTCTGCTGCGTGCTTAATCGATCACGCAAACCTTTTGATCAATGACAGACTTGCGGACGCTCTGGATGTAATCGGCATAAATGAATATTACGGCTGGTATGATCCTGATTTTGAAAAACTCCCGAAGATTCTTTCCAATTCAAAACCGGAAAAGCCCGTACTAATCTGCGAGTTCGGCGGCTGCGCGAGAAGCGGCCAGAGAGGAACAGAAAACGATCTTTTTACCGAAGACAAGCAGAAAAATATTTACGAAAGGCAAATCGAAGAGTTTAAAAAATGCCCATTTATTGCCGGCATTACCCCGTGGATTCTTTACGATTTCCGCTGTCCAAGACGGCTTAACCGCCATCATGAATTATTTAACAGAAAGGGTTTAATTGATTCCGATCGTAAAACCAAAAAACTTGCCTTCCATGTTTTACAAAAATTTTACAGCGAAATAAGTTAAAATGTTTTTATATAAATTCTGCGGCTGTTATAATTAAAACATTTTATTATAACTTAAAAAAACGCCGGCAGTGACATCCATATTAACGGAATAAAAACTGCGGGAATCAGATTCGCTACTTTTATTTCCTTTATTTCCAAAAAATTAAAACCGATTCCCGCGATAATAAGGCTTCCTGCCGCCGACATCTCCCGAACAATATCGTCTGTCAGGTACGCGCTTACAAACTGCGAAGCTAAAACTATCGCTCCCTGATAAACAAAAACGCATACGGCAGAAAACGCGACGCCTATTCCCATCGCCGCGCTGAAAACAAGCGACATAAAACCGTCAAGCGCCGACTTTGCAAATAATATTTCATGGTTTCCCGCAAGTCCGCTTTGAATTGAGCCTACAATCGCCATTGAACCTGTGCAAAATAAAATTGTAGATGCTACAAAGCCTTTGGAAAAACTCTGCCCGCTTTTGTCAATTTTTAATTTACGCTCGGCCCATAGGCCGAATTTTTTCATCCATTTATCAATATTTATAATTTCACCTAACACAGCGCCTGTCAGCATGCTCATAATAAGAAGCACGATGTTTTCGTTAACGAGGGCGCCTTTTATGCCTACAAAAATTACTGCAAGCCCGCTTGCTTTTTTTATTATGTCTTCAAAACGTTCAGGAATTCTTTTTAGCAAATAACAGCCGATTAAAGAGCATACGATAATCGCCGCGGCGTTTACAATGGGACCAAGCATAATGTTATTATATCAATAAATGTCCGCGGTATTCAAGATTGCTTCATATCCCGGCGGCGGATTTATCATCACGCCGCGGATTCAAACTGGCTGTAATAAAGGTCTGCGTAAAAACCTTTTTTCTCCAAAAGCTCTTTATGCGTTCCGCTTTCAATTATATCGCCTTCGTTCATTACAAAAATAAGGCTCGCGTTTTTTATTGTAGAAAGCCTGTGAGCGATTACAAATGACGTGCGCCCTTCTGTTAACTTATCCATCGCCTGCTGAATCAGATGCTCTGTCCTTGTGTCAACGGAACTTGTCGCTTCGTCAAGGATCAGCATCGGCGCGTTTTGGATCATCGCGCGCGCGATTGTGACAAGCTGCTTCTGTCCCTGCGAAAGATTCGCCTTGTCATTCAGCGGAGTCTCGTATCCCAAAGGCAGTGTGCTTATATAGTGATGAAGGCCGACAGCTTTGCAGGCAGCAATTACCTGATCGTCTTTAACGCCTTCCTTGCAATATACAACATTTTCTTTTATCGTGCCTTCAAAAAGCCACGTATCCTGAAGCACCATTCCGAACTGTTCATGCACATTCCTCCGCGGCACGCCGCTTATCGGAATCCCGTCAAGGAAAATATCGCCGCCGTTTAAATCATAAAAACGCATTAATAAATTTACGATTGTTGTTTTCCCGGCACCTGTGGGACCTACTATCGCGATCTTCTGCCCCGCTTTTATGTTAGCTGAAAAATCATGGATGATGGTTTTTTCGGGAACATAACCGAATTTTACATGACGGAATTCGATGTCGCCTTTTATATTTTTAAGCTGATGAGTCTTCGCGCTTTCGTCCGGCATCTCCTGCTCTTCATAAAACTCAAACACACGCTCGCTTGCCGCGGCGATTCGCTGAAGGCTTTGGAAAACTTGCGCAAGCTGGGAAAGCGGCTGCGTAAAAAGCCTTATATAAATCATGAACGCGACAATTACGCCGAATGTTATAACTCCTTCCATGGCAAGAACAGCGCCTACAACACAGACAGCGACATAACCGAAGTTCCCGATAAAATTCATGAAAGGCATCATCATACCTGAGAGGAACTGGCTTTTCCAGCCAGAATCAAAAAGGCTTAGATTCACTTTTTCAAAAACACGTTTTGCTTCCTTTCCGCCGTTATACGCTTTTACGACATTATGCCCCGAATAAACTTCTTCAACGTGTCCATTAACTTCTCCCAAGTCTTTTTGCTGGCGCACAAAATATTTTTGCGACTTTTTCATTATAGCGCCCATAAAAACAAAACCAAAAGCGCTTGATACAATAGCGGTTAACGCCATTATCCAGTTATTATAAAACATCATAATAATGGAGCCAGCGAGCATTGTAACCGATGTTACAAGACTTCCTATACTCTGATTCATTGTTACGCCGATTGCATCAACATCGTTTGTTACGCGGCTTAAAACGTCGCCAAAACTTGTTTTATCAAAATATTTTAAAGGAAGCAGATTGATTTTTTTTGAAATCCCCGTGCGCAGATTCATCGAAATTTTCTGCGCAATTGTCGCCATCATATAGCCCTGAATAAAATTAATAACAGTAGAAACTGAATAAAACACAACAAGAATTAAAGCGATATTTCTTACAGCGGTAAGATCGATTGCGCCTAACACAGACCTTCCTTCTATTAAAGCGGGCATTCCTTTCATTATTTCATTTGTCATTTCCTTTAATTTATCAGGGCCGATTATCTGAAGCACTGTCCCGATTGCCGCAAGAATCATCGCGATGATCACAACGGGAAGATATTTTTTGCAATATATAACGAGCTTTTTCATCGTTTTTTTAAAATCTTTTGGTTTTTCAACAACGCCGCCCATTCCAGGCCCCATCGGACCGCGCCGTCTTTGCATTCTATTATTGTCGCTCATTATTGAAGTTCCTCCTCGCTAAGCTGGCTTACCGCGATCTGCCTGTATACTTCGCATGTTTTTAAAAGCTCTTTATGTTTTCCGCTGCCCGCTACCCTGCCTTCGTCTAAAACGATAATTTGATCCGCGTCCATAATTGTGCCGATACGCTGGGCTACTATCATGCTCGTAACATCGGCGGTTTCTTTTTTAAGTACGTTACGCAAAACGCGGTCTGTTTTATAATCGAGCGCGGAAAATGAATCGTCAAAAATGTATATTTCAGGTTTCCAAAAGACCGCGCGCGCGATTGCGATGCGCTGTTTCTGTCCGCCCGAAACATTTGTTCCGCCCTGCGAAATTTCAGCCTGTAAGCCTTTATCCATTTTTTCTATAAATTCCTGCGCCTGCGCGATGGAAACAGCATTTTTAATTTCGTCTTCTTTTAAATTGGCGCCGTCAGTTTTACGGCTTCCGTTATCGCCGTATCCGACGTTAGACGAAACTGTTCCGCGGAAAAGAACCGCTTTCTGCGATACATAGCCGATTTTATCGCGCAGCGCTTCCTGCGTGTAATTTTTTACATTCATTCCATCGACAAGCACTTCGCCTTTTGACGCGTCAAAAAAGCGCGGCACAAGATTAATAAGCGTAGATTTTCCGCTCCCCGTTGATCCAATAAAAGCGATAGTCTCGCCGCGCTTTACAGTGAAACTTACGTCTTTAAGCACATAATCGGAAGCGTCAGGGTANTTGAAGCTGACGTTTTTAAATGTCACTTCGCCAAGAATCCCCTGCGCGCCTTTTGTTTCACAGCCGTCAATAATGGANGGCTTTGTATCAAGCACTTCATTGATGCGCTTGGCGGAAACGCTTGCGCGCGGCAGTATCATGAACATCATCACAAGCATCATGAAAGACATGATCACAAACACAGCATAACTTGAAAAAACCACCATGTTGGAAAAAATCGTAAGCCTGTCCGTTACCTGCGCCGCGTTTATAAGGTAGGCTCCGATCCAGTAAATTGCAAGCGAAAGCCCGCTCATTATCGATCCCATGACAGGCATCATGACAGCTAACGCGCGGCTTACAAAAAGGTGAATGCCCGTAAGCTCAGAGTTAACATCTTCAAATTTTTCTTCCTGATAACTTTCCGCGTTATACGCTCTTACAACGCGAAGGCCTGTAAGGTTTTCGCGCGTTACGCGGTTCATTTTATCAATCGTTACCTGCAATTTTTTAAACTGCGGCATTACAAAGATCATAAGGAAAGTAATCATTACAAGGACGATTAAAACCGCTACGCCTGTGGAAAAAGTCCATTCATCGCCCTTTCCCGCTATTTTGGTTATCGCCCAGACAGCTGTTATCGGCGCTTTAATTATCAGCTGGAGTCCCATTGTTACAAGCATTTGTATCTGCGTGATGTCGTTTGTCGAACGGGTGATAAGGCTGTCAGTTGAAAAGCGGTTTATTTCTTCCATGGAAAAAGATTCAACCTTGTTAAAAATCCTTGACCTGAGCTGCATGGAAAAAGAAGCTGCGATGCGCGACGCAAGGAATCCCACGATGATAGCGGAGGCAAGACTTCCAAGCGTACAAAGCAGCATCTTGCCGCCTGCAATCCAGATTCCGCTTAAAGGGCTTCCCGGCGTCTGAACCAAAATTGTAATTTCCGCCATGTAATCGGGGGATTTTAGATCGAGCCAGACCTGCGTGATTATAAAGACAAGGCTTATGAGAGCGAACAGCCATTCCTTTGGCTGCAGATATTTAAAAATTTTTAACACTGATTTTCTCCTTGCTGTAAAAAGTAAAGCGGCTGTAAAAAGAATGTTTTAATGCCATACATAGTTACATAATTTTTTATTATACGCGCGTTTTTAGT
>WQTB01000104.1 GCA_009786495.1 Treponema sp. | reverse complement strand
ATAGAAAGGGCGGCGCGGATCATCTTTCATGTATGCGACGCGCCGCCGCATAATACGCAGGAAAATCAAACGTTATTTTATAACTCAATTAAAAAGGCCGCAGAAAAAGGCATCCGTATTATTCCTGTCGCGTCAAGCGGCATTGATTACGCGACAGAATATTTACTCAGGCAGGAAGCGTTAATGACCGGAGGCACATACATTTTTTTAACAGACGAAAGCGGCATCGGCTACAGCCATTTACAGCCGACAGTCGGCGAATATACTGTAGAGTATCTTAATGCCTGTCTGGTTCGTGTTATTAATGAATATTTAACCGGAGAAGAAACAGAACCGGTGATGTATTGAGAGTATCAAGAAAAATTATAATCTAAATCCCGGCATCAGCATTAATTTATGCAGGTTTATTCTGTGAAGCCGGTCGATTTTTTCTTTTGTTTGCGCATCTTCACAAATACCTTCGCGGATGTATTTATCAAGCGCGGCGTAAGTAAAGCCAAGGTTGTCTTCATCGCTTTTTCCGGATAGCCCGTCTTCGGGGACTTTGTCGGTAAATTTTATTGGTAGCGACAGTTCTCTTCCCACAGCTTTTACTTCGGTAACAGTAAGCGAGCAAAGCGGGCTGAAGTCGCCTGCTGCGTCTCCGAATTTTGTAGAATAACCGACCCAGTCTTCGCTTAAGTTGCATGTATTCGCGACGCGGCCATTTAAAGACGCAGCGACGGCGTAGAGGGTTGTCATTCTGATTCGCGCCGGCGTATTTACTGCAGCCTGACTTGTAACGGTAACAGAACTTTCTTTTATGTTTTCCATTAATGCGTCCACTGTTGTTTTTATATTTATAATAAAATGTTTTATTCCAAGAAATTCTACAAGCTCTTTTGAATAGCCGATGTCATGCTGCTCGCCCTGAGGCATTAATACTCCGTATACCCTGTCCGCTCCGAGAGCCTGCGCGCAAAGAGCCGCTGTAACGGAGCTGTCTTTTCCGCCGCTTATGCCGATAACGGCATTGCATCCTTTTCCGTTTTCATCAAACCAATCGCGTATCCATTGAACTATATCGTCCTTTGTTTTTGCCGCGTTAAAAGGCGTCTTTAGTTTTTGCGGGATTTCAAACATTGTTTTTTCCTTTATCAATTTCCAGCTTAAACGGAATGGCGGGAAGCCCGCAGCTGTCATAAAGCTGCCTGTCGCGCGGATTATCCGCCCAAGCATAGAAGATTTTCTTAGTTTTTTTATTATTTTTTGTTAATAATGATAAATCTATGCAGATAACGTCTTTCCCTTCAATTTCCGCGGGAAGACGATAATGTTCGTCGTCGCATAACACACTTACAAAGGCTGCGCCCGATACATCCTGGAAATGCGAAGGGGTTTCAAGCTCCAGCGTGCGGAGGAATGCGTTAGTTGACACTGTTACTGCTTCTATCTCGCTGAATACGCAAAGACCGTCTCCGCAGTTGTCAAAATATATTCTAATTTTGTTATCATCAAGTTTCCATTCCCTGACTGCCGGCCCGGGCGACGTATTGTCAATGCCTGACAATGTTTTTTCCGCGGCAAGGAAAAGCCTGTAACCGATGTCTTTTTTGTTTATCGGGTGAAGGTCATTCCATTCGCCCAGATCGAGCGCGGCTGCCATTCCTGTAAACGGAAGCGACATTGCCTTTCTTTGCGCTTCGCGGATAATTGCCCATGACGAATCTTCATCGTTATCTGAAGGAGCTTTCCATATTGGCAGCTGAACAAACAGGAAGGGAAGGGCGGCGTTGTTGTTTTTCTTCCGCCACTCGTTAATCATAAGCGGGAAAAGTTCATGGTAATCATGCGGGTAAAAATCATTTGACTCGCCCTGATACCAGATTACGCCTTTTAAAGGAAATTTTAATACAGGAGCAATCATCGCGTTGTAATTGCCCAAAGGCTGTCTTTGAAAGAAAAAATCTTCAGGGCGGACGCCTGCTCCGGTTCCTATTTGATATTTCCATGTCCCTGAAAGTTCTGCCGTTTCGTTATCTGAAAATATCCTGAAAGGTTTGCCGCAGGTAACGCCGCCTTCGCCTGAATTGCACGTAACGCGGATCACGATTCTGTTTTTTCCGTGTTTTATTAACCCCTGCGGAACATATTTGCGCGGCGGGTAGCGGTATGCCGTATTGCCGATTTCAGTTCCGTTTATAAACACCGTGTCGGCGTCAACAATTGTGCCAAGCCAGACTTTCGCATTCGCGAAATCTTCTTTTGCGTCAAAATCTTTGGCAAGCCAGATTACTCCGCAAAAATTTTCAAGACCGGCATCCGCGAAATTGCCGGGGAGTTTAAGGCTTTTCCATTTTGATATTTCTGTTTTTGGATTTTGCCAGTTTTCCTTAAGTCCTGTGTCGCTTTCATTTATATCGGCTTCCCATTTTTGAATTTCATTCCCCGTTTTGCGAGCGATTTCTTCGCGTTTATTTTGATCGGCGTACTGTCTTCCTTTCGCGATTTTATCAGGGAATTTAGAAAGAGCCTCTTCGCTCATCCACGATTCGACCGGAGTGCCNCCCCATGCCGTGTTAATAAGTCCAATCGGAATTTTATATTTTTCGTACAGATTTTTCGCGAAGAACCACGCGACAGCGGAAAACTCGTGAAGCGTTTCTTTTGAAGGGCAAAGCCAGAAACCGCCTGAAAAATCATCATGCGGTTTTAAAAAATCATATTCCTGCGGCGCTTTAAACTGCCTTATTACAGGTGCTGGATCAAAATTGTCCCATTCTTCGCTGTAATCGTCGCGAAGACGCTGCATCATCATTTCCATATTGCTCTGTCCGCCGCATAACCAGACGTCGCCTGAATAAATGTCATTTAACGATACACTTCCTGTATCCCAGGCTATGTCCATTGTGTAGGGGCCGCCGTGTTCCGCGGGGTCAAGCGTTATGAGCCATTTGCCGTTTGATTCTTTTGATTCGTATGTTTTTCCCAAAAAAGAGACAGANGNTTTTTTGGCGCTCCAGACNGGAAATGATGAGCCGCGCTGGATTATCATTCCATCGCTTATAACGGGGGATAACATTATTTCATTCATTCTAAACTCCTGTACTCCGCCCAGAAAACGTCGGCGTGATTTTTTGTGTCACTGCCGTTACCTGACGCGAAAACACCCGCCAGCGAGCCGACAAAGCCGCCCGCGTATTCAGTGCTTAGAATTTTCGCGTCCTGGCTGTCCGCGAATAGTTCAAGTGAATATTGATCATTACCGTAAAAGAACGACAGTTTCATCTCTTTACAAATAGCAGCTAACACTGCATGCGCGCCTTTTAATTTAATTTCAGCGCTTTTTATTAATTCTTCATTGTCTTTCCCGCTAACTTTTATTAATTTTAATATATAATTAACCACATTCTTCATTCCCAGTTCCAGCCTGTAATGCCAGTCTTCATTCTGAAACAGAACAATCCCCGCGCTTTCATTCTCCGTGTTAGGCGCAAATTCAATTGAAGCCGAAAACGCCCAGTTTTTATGCCTGATTCTTCTTCCCGCGAATGAAGGATGGCCTTTTGTCCGCATTGTGTCCTTTATTGTAAAAAGGCGCAGAGCGTCCTTTCTTTCTGTCAGGCTGAAAGCCGCGTCTTCCTTTTTTACAGGCATTCTGATTGAAAGCCAGTTAAGCGGCAGTTTTTCATTAAAATGATCGCAGACAGGCTCAGGCGCGAAAACATCAGCGCGGCTGTCCTGCGATTTTCGCGTAACGCAAACAGCGTCAATTTCTTTTTCTATAAGACCTGACTTTGTGCCAATAAAGGGCCAGTCGTTTTCCCAAAAAACGGGAACCAAGAATGTTTCGCGCCCTAAAGGACACACGCCTTCAAACGGGCGCGAGGCAAGCAAAACCATCCACCAGTTTCCGTTAGGATCGTCAAAAAGGTCAGCGTGTCCTGTGTTTATAATTTCAGTGTTTTTTCCAAGATGCCTGTGAGTCAAAATAGGATTGCTTTTTTTTCCTTCCCAGGGGCCGCGGATATTTTTCGCTCTTGCCGCGCAGACTGCGTGATCAAGACCTGTGCCGCCTTCAGCGTAAATTAAATAATACCAGTTTCCGATTTTGTAAATGTGCGGCCCTTCAGGCCAGATGGCATTGCGAAGAGCAGTGCGCCAAATACCAGTGTTATCGCCTGTTAAAGGATTTTTTCCTTCGTTCAATAATTGCAAATCCATTTCGCGGATATAGATTTCATAATCGCCTGAATACGCTTCGCCTTCAGGNGCNGGATGTGTGCCTGTATAATAAACCTTTCCGTCATCATCAAAAAAAATTGACGGGTCTATTCCGTCCGCGCCTTCGAGCCACACAGGATCAGAGTANGGNCCCTGCGGATTTTTTGAAGTGATGATAAAATTGCCGCCTGTATGAATCAATGTGCACAGTATATAGAACGTTCCATTGTTGTAACGGATTGTAGGAGCGAAAAGCCCCTGCGAAATCCGGTGCCCTTCGTAACATAACTGCCCGGGCCTGTCGATCGCGTTTCCAATCTGTTTCCAGTTAAAAAGATCGCGGCTTTGAAAAACCGGAATTCCCGGGAAATAGGCGAAGGTCGAAGTTACAAGATAAAAATTATCATCCACCCTGCAGATTGAAGGGTCCGGATAAAACCCGCTTAAAACGGGATTTTGGATTTTTTCTGTCATTATATAAATATATCATTTTTTAATGATTCGTTGTATAGTAATTTAGGAGAGTTTATGTTAAACGAATACGATCTTTGGTTTCAAAAACGCAAAATAACGCCTGTNTTTAAAGTGCCGCAAATTGTNTATTCAGGCGAAGGCGGGGAAGTGTCCGCGCAGGCTTTAAAGGAATATACGCGCGGAATTGAAAGGCTTTTGGGATTTACGCCTAANACNGAAAAAGATGCGGACGCGAAAAAAAGCGCGGCGTTTCTTGGGCGTTACGGAGAACTTGAAAAACTGNCGGCTTTTTCAAAAAGACCTGAAAAAGAAGGCTTTGTAATCAAGGCGGAAGAAAACCGGATTTTTATTGCGTGTAACGATAATGACGAAAACGGCCTTTTGTACGGGGTGTTCCGTTTTCTGTCGCTGTTAACGTTAGGTGAAATAAAAGCGGGCTTTGAAATTTGCGACGCTCCTTTATCGCCTTTAAGAATGATAAATCACTGGGATAATTTTGACGGTTCAATTGAGCGCGGCTACGCGGGAAAATCGCTATTTTTTAAGGACGGGTATTTTAATTACGACAGAACGCGCGTCGAAGACTACGCAAGAGCTCTTGCGTCAACAGGGATCAACCGCGTCTCGATAAA
>WQTB01000103.1 GCA_009786495.1 Treponema sp. | reverse complement strand
ATTTTCCCCGACGAAGTTCACGCGCTTATGGAAAAAATCACGGAAGCGACAATCGGCTACATAAAGGAAATGTTCAAGCGCATAACGAACCTTTACGGAGTTAGCCACGAATTCTGGTACGTGCCGAAATCAACGGGAATCCGCATAAGTGATGATACCGCCGCACTTTTATCCCCGAAACTTTACCGTGAATTCGGCGTTAAGTACAATTCAATGATCGCGAAAGAATTCGGCGGAGTTGTCGTTCATTCATGCGGCGATGTTTCCAATGTCGCCGAAGCGATGATGGAAATCCCGGGTCTTACAGGGCTTGACTTCACGATTCCGCAGGTTCAGAACTGGGAAAAAGTCCGCGACGCTGTTTCGGGAAAAACGCCTTTATGCCTGCGTCATTTTTACTGGGATCATTTGGGCGCGGACACACAGGGCGCAAGCGGCGTATCAGGCGTGGACGCAATGGCGGAGTATTCACAAAAATTGATCGACTTCTTCGGACGAAAGGGAGTTTTTATTCAAACATCGATGCCCACGCAGGAAGAAGCCGTTGCGCTCGGCGAAAAATTGCACGTAATAATGTCGCGGTAAATATGTATCCAGACGGAAAATTGAAGGCTCTGACATTAAGTTATGACGACGGCGTAGAACAGGATAGACGCCTGATCGAAATCCTTAACCGTTATAAAATAAAATGCACATTTAATNTAAACAGCGGAATTCAAAGNGGCGCAAGTAAATTTCAAAAAGGCGATGTACTGATAAAACGCATGAACATACGCNGCCTGCCCGATCTGTACAAGGGCCATGAAATCGCGGTTCACTCGCTTACTCATCCGCGGCTGGAAACGCTGGACAGAGAAACGGTAATAAACGAACTTGAACAAGATAAAATAAATCTGGAAAAAATTTTTGCAACCGCTGTTTACGGCATGGCGTATCCTTTTGGATCATTTAACGATGATGTTATAAACGCTGTAAGGGAATGTAATCTTTTTTACGCGCGCGGCGTTGATAGCACTTATTCATTTGATATTCCAGCCGGAAATCTTCTTGCTTATCAGCCGACACTGCATCATAAAGATTCAAGATTGATGGAGCTTACGGAAAATTTTATCAAATTAAAGCCTTCAAAGCCGCAGGTTTTTTATGTATGGGGGCATAGTTATGAATTCGATATTGATGATAACTGGCGCGTCATGGAAGATTTTTGCAGATTAATTTCAGGCAGAGATGACATTTACTATGCAGCTAACGCTCAGGCGCTGCTTGGAAAATAGAACGATGCCAGTATTGAATAATAATCCCGAACGCGACAGAAACATTAAGCGAAGCCTTTGCGCCGTAACAGGGAATCGACACCCTGCCAAGCGATTCATCAGCCGCTTTTAGCGCGCGCGGGCTTACGCCGAGTTCTTCGCTGCCTGTAATTAAAATGCCGCGGCGGGGAAATTTAAATTCATATAAAGGAATGCCGCCCGTTTCAAGCGCGAAAACCGGCAGATGTAAAGCTGGAGAATAACAACTGTTATCGGCAGTGTTCTGCGCGCTGTCCGCGTCAGTCAATGAAAATAAATCCTTCCTTTCCCATGGGATAACTTCGATGCAGCCCATCGCAGTTCGCTTTGCCCGCGCGTGATCCGGGCAGGCGCAAAAAGGCGAAAGAATGATTTTTTCCACGCCGAAACTTTCTGCTGTGCGGAACATCGCGCCGATATTAAAAGGCGATCGGATATCTTCCATATACACATACATTCCTTCAATTACCTGCCGCTTCTGCGAATCAAGCTGCCCGCAAGAATCCGTAAAATCCCAGTCAGCCTGATCGCGGCCTGTTTCCTGTAAAATAATATGTTTTACGCTGTTTAATGCGCGGCGGAACAAGGCAAGATCATCATCAATAAAAAAAGAAGCGTTATAATTTTGATACGCAGACGCAAAAACATCTGCGGCTTCCATAAACGCGTTCTTCGCGTCCGGCGAAAACCCGCTGTCCGCCGCGAGCAATTTTACGGCATCAGAAAAAAAACATAATTCAGAAGAAGTAAAAATTTTTATGTCTTTATTAACAGCGCAGACAAGCCTGTTCTCTGCGAATGAAAAAAATTTAGCGATTTTTCTCAGACGCTGAACTCTTGGCAAATTTTCCAGTTTGTATAACGGGATCAAGGCAGGCTCTTATTTGTCATTGGTCATTTTCAGCAGCTGCTCAACCTGCTGCATTACATAATCTTGAAACTTGGGCGGCAGCTCGTTGAACAGACCAACCATGCGCTGAAGCTTTTCACTCGGCGTCTTATAAAACATTTCGCCTACGCCGGATTTTAACCATTGTTCATTTACCCCAAAGGTCAATGAAATTAAGTGTACAATTCTGTCGTTAACTCTCCTGTGTTCGCATTCAAGCTCGGCGATATAACCGTTGCTTATATAAATAGCTTTCGCAAATTCGACTTGTGACATTTTAAGAGTCTGCCGAACGTGTCTTAAGCGTTTACTGATGGTCATATTCATAATAATAGGATATAAACACTCACTATGCAATGTTGTTATTTTCAATTTGAGAATCTTAAAAATGACACAAATTACTTTACAACACTCACAATTTAATATAATATTCTCACAAACAGAGCGTTTAATAATCGGAGGCAGGATGATTCAGGATGATAAGCTTGAAAAAATTTGCACAGACTTCTCCAAACTCAGCGGAGAACAGCAGGATTATATCATCGGTATTATGCAGGCGCTTGTTTTTGCCAACTCAACACAGACAGGACTGACAGACGCTCAAATGGACGCCCGGCAGAACAATGTTGACTATCATTCAGAAAGATAACCGCCATACTTCATTTTTTAACAATAATAAACTACAATCAAACGCAGGATAAAAGATAAATGAATGTAAAAAATAAAAGAAAAACAAAAATAGTATGCTCGCTCGGCCCTGCGTCATTCGATGACGAAACAGTCCGTAATCTTGCCAATGCCGGAATGAATGTCGCCCGTGTCAATTTCTCCCACGGCTCGCACGAAACGCACGGAGAATCAATTAAGCGCGTCAGGCGGATATCATCAGAACTTGGAACGCAAATCGCGGTTCTTCTTGATACAAAAGGCCCGGAAATTAGAACAGGCATGACGGAAAACGATCAGCCTGTAACCTTTAATAAAAATGATTATGTAACGGTAACTGTTGATGATTGCATTACTGCCGCGGCGAATGTAAACGCGCCGGCGCAGATGTCAATCACATGGAAAGAAGCTCCGCAAAAATTACAAAGCGGACATCATATCCTTGTAGCCGACGGGCTTCTCGATCTTGAAGTATTAAGCGTAACAGACGATAAAATTAACTGCCGCGCGAACAACAAAGCTGCAATCGGCAGCAGAAAAAATGTAAACCTGACNGGCATTCACGCAAGGCTTCCGATCATGAGCGAACAGGATAAAAAAGACATCGCCTTCGGCGTGGAAATAGGCGTAGATTTTATCGCCGCGAGCTTTCTAAGTTTTCCGCATGAAGTAATCGAAATTAAAAAATATCTTGAAAGCCTTCATTCATCGATAAAAGTAATCGCAAAAATTGAAAACGCGGAAGGCCTTGAAAACATAAAAGAAATCGCGAACGCCGCGGACGGCATTATGGTCGCGCGCGGCGATCTNGGCGTTCAGATGCCTGCGGAGNTAATTCCGCTTGCGCAAAAGCAGATAATCAGCGTGTGCCGGAAAGCGGGAAAGCCGGTAATCACAGCGACGCAAATGCTCGACTCGATGATTGTAAATCCGCGNCCGACCCGCGCCGAATCNACCGATGTCGCAAACGCGATTTTTGACGGGACAGACGCCGTCATGCTTTCAGGCGAAACCGCCAACGGCGCGTATCCTGTGGAAGCGGTAAAAATGATGGATAAAATCGCTCGCGCAGTTGAAGAATCAGAAGAATTCAAACAGCGCATGAAAACATACCGCGCGGAATGTCTTAGCGAAGATCATAATCCGCGGGAAAATCTCGGCATTATAATGGCGCGTTCCGGTACGATTGTATCTTCGGATGTAAAGGCAAAAGCGATTGTCACCCCGACATTCGGCGGAAACACAGCGCGCCTTTTAAGCACTTTCAGGCCGGATCAGCCGGTGTTAGCTGTCACTCACAGCGAAAAAACAATGCGCGAATTGCAGCTTTACTGGGGCGTGTACCCCTGTTACGCGCCAATCGCGGACGAATCGGAAAGCATGATCCAAAATTCGATAAGGGTCGCGTCGGAAACCGGCGCAGCGGGAATAACGGATAAAATTGTGCTTGTAGCCGGCCTGCCGCTTAACAGTCCGAACATGGTAAACACTGTCCGCGTAATTATTCTTGGAACAATTCTGGCGCGCTCAAGTTCGGGTGGATCCTCAAATCCTGAAATCACGCGCCTTCGCGGAAAAATAATTATAGCGCAGACGCCGAATGAAGCGCGCAGACAAATAGGCTCGCACGACGATGAAATACTTGTGTGCAATGTGCTGACCAAAGATTTTATTCCAATCATCCGCATGGTAAGCGGCATCATCTGCGAAGAAGTATCCGAAATTTCAGACGCGGACCTGCGTAATACAAATCCGAATCTTGTATGGCTTACGCACATCAGGCACGAAAAAGAAAAACTTGAACAGGGCCTGACTGTGACAATTGACTCAAAGGAATTACTGGTATACGAAGGCTCGATCTGATGCAGGGCGCATGGGTCATTTTAACTTTAATTTTTATTTCTTCAATTCCTGTAATAGCGGTTTATTTATGGTTTCGTCTAGCGAAGTATCAGCTGTCTTTGATCCGTTTTTTATTCGCGTTACTTGCGGGAGCGGCGGCGCTTTTCCCGGCTCTTGTTCTGCAGAACATATTGATAATACCGGATTTAACGCAGGGAAGAGCCGCGCTGCTGTATGATTTTTTTATCCGCATAGCATTAACGGAAGAACTAAGCCGGCTTTTATTGCTGGTCATTTTCTTTTTAATCAGCGGATCATTAAAACAGGGCGAAGGTTTATATCAGCCGCTGACATTTAATGTTGTAAAAAAAGGAACAGCAATCGGTCTTGTCGCGGGTCTTGGCTTCGCGATTCTGGAAAGCGCAAGATACGCGGCTCAGGATATGAATGTTACGCTGCTGCTTTTGCGGCTGTTTACTGCCGCGCTGCACGGCGCATGCGGTTCGCGCATAGGAGCCGCGGCGGTTTTACTGCGTACAAACCCGTTACAGGCGATTCTGCGGGTACTGACAGCGACAGCAATTCACGGTGTTTATAATCTGATGGTAGTATTACCGGGGATTCCGTCAATAGCCGCAATCCTCATCGC
>WQTB01000102.1 GCA_009786495.1 Treponema sp. | reverse complement strand
GTTAACGATGATCACAGCGACAACTTTTTCCTGGAAGATGCAGGCCGCTTTCCTGTAATTGAAGAAGATGAAGAGCCCTACAGGCTGCTTGTAGGCGATTATAAAAATTATATGGGTATTCACATGACTGGGAATATAAATGTAAGACAAAATTAATATATCTATAATAACAAAAAATTAACTAAATGCAGACAGGGAAAGCTGCCGTCCGAAAAAACTTTGGGAGAACCCGCTTGCGAGCCTTAGTGTTTTGTCTTATTTGGTTTCAATATTTCAAATATGCATTAATTTCTATGTTATAAAGAATTAACTTAGTATTACATTCTATCATTTGAATAAGACAAAACATCTGTCTCTCCAGTGGAGATGCCCAAAAATGTTTTTTCGGACGGCAGCTTTCCCTGTCTGCAAATAAGAAATTTATTAAAATTATTATTTTACAACATGAGTACCTGTTATCATTTTGATGTGAATACCAATATATACAACATGAAAGGAGCGTCGCTAGCCCGCAGGGGAAAACATTTCAGGAGTTCTCTGCGAAGGAGACCTGCGAATAAAACAATAACAATTGGCTCGATAATAATCCCGCGCTAAAATAAACAAATCTTTCTTGTGTTACTTTTTGATTTCAGATTATTTTAGCGTGGTGGACTCCGGAGCAGGTTCATCCTGAGTTTTCTCCTGCGGGCTAGCGCCGCTCGTTTTAAGATAAGGTTTTAGTATTCACATCCAAAAGAAAAAATGTTCATTATTTACAATTAGAAGAAAAAATCATATCAAAGCCTGACGCAGACGCCTTTTGACTGCGCGTGTTTTTTTATTTCCGTTATTGTTGTCTTATTAAAATGCAAAAGCGAAGCGACTAATGCGGCGTCAGCTCCAGGATCAAGAAGTACATTCGCTATCTGATCAAGCGTGCCGGCTCCGCCTGACGCGATAACGGGAACCGGCACTGCTTCCAGAATGTTCCGCGTTAGTTCAAGATCATAGCCTGCTTCGGTTCCGTCAGCGTCAATTGAATTTAAAAGTATCTCGCCGGCTCCAAGCTCAACCGCGCGGACAGCCCATTCAAGCGCGTCAATACCGGTGTCCGTTCTTCCCCCGTGCGAAAAGGCGTTCCAGCGCGGGCGTCCGCTGTTTTTGTCCGTTACGCGCTTTGCGTCAATCGAAAGAACCACGCACTGGCTGCCGTACAGGGCTGCCATTTCGCGTAACAGCGCGGGACGGTTAAGCGCGGATGTGCATACCGATACCTTGTCAGCCCCGGCGTTCATCGCTTCGCGCATATCGTCGATCACGCGGATTCCGCCGCCGACGCAAAGCGGAATAAAAACTTCCGCCGCGACTTTTTTTACAACGTCAAGCAGCGTAGCGCGGCTTTTATACGAAGCGCCGATGTCAAGGAATGTAAGTTCATCCGCGCCTTCTTCATTGTATCTGCGCGCGAGTTCCCTTGGATCGCCTACGTTTTTTATGCCTTCAAACTTTACGCCTTTAACAACCCTGCCGTCGTCAACGTCAAGACACGGGATTATTCTTTTAGCCTGCATTGGACACCTCTTTAAATTTTCAGCCAGTTATCAAGAAGGGCGAGGCCTGCCGCGCCTGACTTCTCGGGGTGAAACTGCACTGCTGCTAGCGCTCCCGTTTCCACAGCGCTGCAGTAGCGGACGTAATAATCAGTCTGCGCCGATACAACGTCTTTATCCGCGGGATCAGCATAGTATGAATGTATATAATAGAAAAAACTGTTATTTTCTATGCCGCGGAAAATTTTTGAATTTTTATTTGACTCTGTCTGATTCCATCCGATCTGCGGAATCTTGCGTCCGGGAAACCTGCGCACATTTCCCTGCAGTACGCAAAGCCCTTTTTCGCCTTCAGCTTCCTGCGAAGTTTCGAATAACAGCTGAAGCCCGATACAGATGCCAAGAAAAGGTTTATCGGCTTTTATCCATTCCTTTATCGCCTGCGCATAACCTGATTTTTCAAGCGATGCCATCGCCGCGGAAAAATGTCCGTCGCCGGGGAAAATAATTTTTTCAAATTTTTTTTTACCGGATATGGAAAGCGCGATTTCTTCAGGCCCCGGCACAAAACAGGCCGGAGCGGAAAGCCTTCCCAGGGCATTCATCACAGAGCCGAGATTTCCCGCGCCGTAATTAATCACCCCAATCATACAATTACGCCCCGCAGTTCAAACCCGGGAAGCGCGCCTTTTGTGGACGGAATTAAATCCCTTGCGCGTGCGTCAATTTCGCAGGCGGCGCGCAAAGCCCTTGCCGCGGATTTAAAATGGGCTTCGATTTTGTGATGATCGCTTCTTCCGCGGATGGTCTCAAGATGCAGATTGCATCCCGCGGCGGAAACGAACGCCTGCCAGAAATCTTCGATAACATCTGTCTGAAAATCATATTTTTCGCCGTTATCCGCCATCGATATAAAGGGAGCGCCCGAAAGCTGCCCGTCAAAAAAAAGAAACGGACGCCCTGAAAAATCTACCGCAGCCCTTGCAAGACATTCATCCATCGGGAAAAGGCAGCTTCCGTTCCGCCTGATTCCGCGTTTGTCACCTAACGCTTTGCAAAAACACTGGCCAAGAACAATCCCCGTGTCTTCCACAAGATGATGCTGATCAACTTCNAGATCGCCTTTAGCGCGCACATCAATGTCGAATAACCCGTGACGCGCAAATGTATTAAGCATATGCGACATAAACCCCACAGGATACTGAAACTTCGCCTGCCCCGTACCGTCAAGGTTAAGCTTTATAAATATCTGCGTCTCGCTTGTTTCCCTGTTTATCTCCGCTACCCTGTTCACTTTATACTCCTGACCTTTCATTCTACAGCTGACATTATCATTGAACCACTTTACGCAGATCGTATTCTACTATATCCAGAGCGCCGAGTTTTTTTAACATCGGAATTATTTCCGGCACTTCGCTTTTTTTTACGGCGATTTTCACGGCATAGCCCGCTTCGCCGAAAAGCGGAGCGACAGTCGGGCTTCGCATCGCAGGAAGGCTTGCAAGCGATTCAAATTTGTCTTTTGGGATATTCATTTCTAGCATCACACGCTCGCGACCCGAGAGAACCGCGCGGAACAGCATGCACAGTTCGTCGATCCGGTTTTTTTTCTCCTGATTGGCGGCAGCGTATTTGGACGCGACAAAACGCGTTGACGATTCAAGCAGCGTTCCGGTTATTTTTAAGCCGTTGTCTTTAAGCGTCCGGCCTGAAGACGTGTTATCGATGATCATGTCGGCGTCGTCCGGCGGAAAGACTTCCGTCGCGCCGTATGTGCGCAGAATTTTATACTGATAGCCGTTTGCTTTTAGCCACGCTTCTGCAAGGTTAACATACTCTGTCGCGACAACAAGTTTTTTTGAACGAAGCCGGGTTTCATCATATTCCTGCGGAACCGCGGCTACTATGCGGACTTTATCAAAACCAAGATCAAGAATTTCTTCCACATCGCTTGAACTTTCGCGTATCCAGTCAATTCCTGTAAAGCCTGCGTCATGACTGCCAAGTTCCAGAAGCTCGCCGACATTCTGCGGTTTCATTATTTTCGCGTCGATCCAGGGAACGCCTGTATCGGGGCGGTAAGTTCTGTCCGTCAGCGTAACGGGAAAACCGGCTTCGGAAAAAAGGCGGCTTACGTTTTCAAAAATTCGTCCTTTAGGAATTAATATCCTGAGCTTTTCCATAATTATAAAGTTTAAGGTAATAATAAAAAAAAGTTAAGGCTGCCTTTGCAGACAGCCTTTAAAAACATTATCAGACTAGTTTATTGTTTTTTCATTATAATGTACTGATCATCAATAAAAGTTTGCCTGAATTTTTTTCCGTTCTGGTTAATTTCAACGCCGTTAATAAAATTTGAAGTTATAGACGTATTAGAATCGTTTGATTCCATTGTTATTGTCTTTTTGGAATTGTCAACATCGCCAAGATAACTTGCGAACGCGCTCATTTCATCCCAGAACGCGTTTACGTCTTTGCCTGAAAACGCCATAACAATTTTAGACGAGTCATTGTAGGTGTTCGCGCTTACGTTTATTGTCAGTTCTACATCTACAGATATTTTAACGCTGACANCAAGATCGTTAGAAGCGCCTTCTCCGAAATAATCGTCCACAGACATTATNTGAGTGAATGTGCCTTTCCATCTGCCGTCCATTTGACTTACTTCCGTTACAGGCGTCCATGTGTCAGAGCAGCTTGCAAAAAGGAATGTTAATGCAAGCGTCATTAAAATCATTCCCNTAACCGGATTTCTTTTATTCATGTATTTCTCCTTTAAAAAATATTATACCATACTTTAATTTTTTATAANAACAAATCCTGCCGCTCCGATACTGTAATCCGCCTGTTCTTCCCATGAAGCNAAAATACTGTCCGCCGTGTTTCCAATTCCCGTATANATAAAATTTTCAGGAAGCTGCGGAAGCCGCGGATTAATAATTTCCGTAACGCGCGGAGCCGAACCAAAAAAAACATCGGCGGTAATTTCCGTTATAACATTTCCGCCCGGATCCCGCGCGCGGAGCATTTTTATTTCCTGCCTGTCATTCCTGTACGCCCTAAAATAAAAATATCCGTCGTCCGCATGCCTGAGCGTATCGATGATCCAGCCTTCATTGTCAGGGAAAAGATTCAGCACAGGAATGTCTGCGGGATACGGAACGTTTGAATTCATGTTGAACGACCATATCCTTGTTAACGCAGGCGCGGAATTGTTATTATATGTATCGATAAACCGTTCATCGGGATACAAAAGCGCGGCGGGATTGTCATTGTAAAAAATAAAACCGCCTACAGTATATTGATTCCAGAATCTTCCGCCCGAAAAACTGTAAAGCGCAAGACCGGAAACTCCGTCTCTTTCATATTTCTCCAGTTTTAAAAACCCGCCGCGGTTTACAGCCATAAAAAGAGCGCCTTCTTTTTCTGTTACATTAAAGATATAAAGAGCATAGGGCCACGGGACAAGCGCGTTTTTATCAGCCGCCTCTTCAATTGATTGAATATGCACAGGTCCGTCTTCTGTTAGCTGAAACCATAAAGGATGTTCGCCTGTCTGCAGTATCGCGGCAGGCAGCGCGCCAGACCATGTTACAAGCGCTGAAGTTTCAATATAAGATTTATCAGAATTACCTGCAGAGCGGTTACAGGAAAGGAGAAAAAGACATATAATTGACAACGTTAAATGAATAATAAAAAATGAAAAACTGCGTAACTTAACATTAGCAATTACACATTCCTTATTGTTCATTTACAAATAAGTCTTCTTTAAAAGTGATTTTTTTATTTGCGCTCTCGCCGGGGATAACCGCGACCCTTGTGCAAAACCTGCCCCA
>WQTB01000101.1 GCA_009786495.1 Treponema sp. | reverse complement strand
GGAACTTCGATTATTAAAAGCCAATCAGATGTTAACGCTGATTGTAGTGCCTGTAAAATCTTCGCCGTTTAAAATCTTTTTTAAGTTTTCCAGGTCTTTACCCCCTGCGCAAATGACCTTTAAACCGATTTTTTCCGCATGACGGCTTGCGACAGGATCAAAGGGGACGTTTTTCCCCGGAGTCCATTCATCGCCGATTATTGCGCGGAAATCAGCCCATGAAATTTTATCAATCGGTTTCGCGCCGGGATCGGTTTTTGGATCTCCTGTATATACTTTTTCGATATTTGAAAGATTAATTACCATGTCGGCGCCGAAACGTTCCGCAAGCAGGACGGCGTCGTAATCCGTCGAAAAACCCGGCTTCCAGCCCGCCGCGACAAGCACATGCCCNGTTAAAGGATCAACTTCGCGCGGATTTATCACAACATCCTGGCTGCACCATTCGCTCATTACNGCTTTTACAAGCTGCGCGTTCAGTCTTGTGGCAGTTATTCCAATCCAGTCGGCTTCGTCATTGTTAATTTTGTCAGCNGCAATTTCTCTGTAGGCGCCCTGCCATTGCCGCGCCGGACCTCCGCCGCCGACCACAAAGATAAACCGNCTGTCAGAGCCGTTTTTAATAAATGAACGGATAAGATTGTAAAAATTTTTTAAGAATTCNGTATCAACTCCCGACGGCGCGACGATTGAGCCGCCCAATGATATAACAGTTACCATGTGTTTCTCCTTTTNTATGGCGTTTAACGCTACTGNGAATATACTCCGCTGATTGAAATATCGCTCCAGAAGCTTGAGTATGACTCAAGCCCCCCTACGGCTTCTTCCCAGATATTCTGAAGTGAATATGACTGCGGATGGGAAACGACCCTGCCTTTGCTTTCCATCTGCGACAATAGAAGATCGCCCCTGGAAAATGCTATCCGCTGATTGTCAAGATTCCCAAAATAAAAATCCGCGTAACCGGACAAGTCCGCCTGTTCCGCGCCTTCTTCGTTCTGATTTTGATTTCCGTACTGCACCCCGGCTCCCATTGCCGGATCCACAGGAACCCAGCCGAAGCCGTCGATCCAGAATTCAGCCCAGTAATGACGGGATGTTCTGCCGCTTCTGTCCAAATATATGCCCGCGATTGGAATGCACGGAATGCCCGCGGCGCGCGAAAGCGCGGTATACAAAAGCATGGCAGTGTAGGGATCAGCCTGTCTTTCCGCAAGCGCGTTAATAAGGCTGATTTGCGAAGGCAGCGATCTTGTTATCTGCATATTCGCGGTTATCCAGTCGTATATCATTCTTGATTTTAAATACGGATTCTGCTCTCTTCCCGTAATTGACGCGGCCGCTGACTTGATCTGCGGATCATCGCACGGAATTAAAGCGGAGCTTTGCGTGTACATTGCAGATAACGGAGACGGCTCCTGCCTTATAGACTGCGGCCTTATGTTTGTTTCCACCGCGTATACTTCAAGGCGGAAAGATAAATTTATAAACTGGTTCGCGCCTGTTCCAAGATTGTCCAGCTTGTAAAGGCTTGCGCCGCGGTAATTTTCCATGTANGGCTCAGCGCTGCGNGATATNAGATTTATGTTTCTCTGCGCNGGAGACACGACAGGCTTGGGTATCCAAAGATAAAGCGAGTTGGGTCTTGTCGCTTCAAGAACCCTGATATCAACCGAGTATGTAATTGTGTATATGCGCTTGTCTTTTAAAACCTTGCTTCCGGGTTTATCGCTGACGTCAAAAAATACCGGACGCGATCTGCCGTTGTTTGTTCTTACTTCGATATTTCCGCTGATGGCACCGTCCGGNACGCGCACGCGTATTTCCCTTGCGCTCCACGATTCATAACCAAGCTCGATTTCNGATACTTCGATATATTCAGGTTCCCTGATTATATACGGATTAAAAACTCCTGATTCAAAATCCCATGAAAAAAAAACGCCGCCGTCGCGCGACGCGCCGAAGTTGCTGCCCGAGATAACCATCACGGAACCGGGAACCCCTGACTGCGGGCTTATCGAAGTTATTCTCGGCACAAGGCTGAAATCTTCGCCTTCCGCGGGTCTTGGAACTGTATTGATATTTGAAAATAAAACGCCGTTGCTTTTTACGCCCCTTGCGTGAACATAGACAAGCCCGGATTCGCCGAGCTCAGGAACCCTGACCACAATAAGATCATCCTGCCAGACCTGATAAGATGAATTTGTCGGCGAGATTCCCGCGATAGTAACGTAGGATTCATCGCGCGATTCGCCGAATAAGCTTCCCGTAAGAGTTATAACTTCTCCCATTCTGCCGATCTTGGGATCAATTGACGATATTACAGGCGCTTCAGGGCCGCATGACAAAAATAACGTTATAATAATTAAAATGAAAAATGTTAGTGTTGAATTTCCGGCTTTCATCGATTTGTGCTTGTGACTTTATCAGGAGTCTGCTCCTGCTGCGTAATTCCGCTGTATGGATTAACCGTCATTAATAATTCAATTGACGGATTTGAAGTTCCAAGCGGGAAAAAATA
The DNA here is from genome assembly GCA_009786495.1 of Treponema sp. The sequence continues at coordinate 2,849 of WQTB01000101.1, read as the reverse complement.
AAAAGGTTCGTTAAAATCAACCGGAATTGTCTGAAGGCTTGTGTGATAGCTGACGCCGCTCCCCTGCACGTCGATCCATATCTGCACATGCGCAACAAGCACATTGCCGTCCTGGCGTATAAACGGAGTAAACTGCACTGCTACCATTATATTTGTTCCGACAAGTCTTATACCGACAGGAATGCCCGGCATTCCTATTTTTCTTTGAATTTCATTCCAGATAACAATCTGTTCATCATTGAGCACCCTTGCGTCAATGTCTATCACAAGCGCATTTCTTCCCTGTTCCGCCNCCGGCGCGCCCGTAACTCCCTGATTNTCCTGAGCGTTCGCTCCGTTAGACGCAAAAAGGAAAAAAAAGCCTGCAAGGTATAAAGAAAGGATCATTCTATGGCTATCTCCTTGTACCGTCTGTTTTATTATAATCCGCCGCCCTGATGATTCCGGGTTCGCCGGTTCTGTAGAAATTCTGGCTTTCAGGCAGCGTAAGGATGATTACATCGCTGCCGTCCGATGATAAAGTCTTTAATATGTCGTTAATATCCGCGACTTGTAAAAATTCAGGTATTTCGTAATCCGCCGCCGCGCTGAAACCGGAGAAGCCGGCCCCTGAATCGGTCTGCGCCATCATCGCGTTGTTGCTGATACGCGTACCCTGAAGCGTTATCACAGCCACAAGAACAATGATAACCGCCGCCGCCGCTGCCGCAGGCAGAGGGATGGAAAGGCGCCGCTGCCATAATCTGCTGTTTGGCCTGATTCTTTGCCTGTTACCGCCTGAAGCGAGTCTTTGCCATACCCTGTTTTTAGCGTCGTTAATTTCCTGTTCCGTGCAGGTTCCCGAATCTGACAAAGCGGATATTCCGCCCGATGTCATGTCTTTTTTTAAAATCCGTCTGAGCTGTCTGAGCTTTTCATATTTTTCCGCGCAGACAGGGCAGTCCGCCATGTGGGCTTCCAGTTTTTCCTTCCACGGAGACGGAAGCTCTTCATCAAGATAAATGGAAAGAATCTGTTTATCAGGACACATACGTTTCACCTCGATCTTGTATTCGCTCAAGTATATTTGTCTGCGCCATATCTTTATTCTGCGCGTTAGCTGTCACTTTACCGGCAAGAAGCGCGGTAAGCCGCTCGCGGGCCCTGAAAACCCGCACCTTTACATTTCCTTCGCTTATGCCCAGCACTCTTCCGATTTCCTTATAATTCATTTCTGCGTACTCTTTTAAAACTAAAACCATCCGCAAATTTTCCGGCAGTTTATCAAGCGCAGCCTGAACTTCTTCGCTCGTTTCCTTTCTGACAAGCAGCCCTTCGCCGGTCTCCTCCTGTCTGTAGTCTTCCCTGAAAGCCTTCTGATACGCTTTCCGTTCACGATCTTTTCTTTTGGCGTAATTCAGCGAAGCGTTTTTAACTACGCGGATAAGCCAGTATTTCGCTTCTTCATTGTTGGGGAAAACCATGTTTTTTTCGTATAAACGGAAAAAACTTTCCTGACACAGATCTTCCGCGGCTTCCCTGTTGTTTGTGATCCTGAAAGCAACCCTGAACAAAACCTGAAACGCNCTGTCGTAAAGGCGCTTGAATTCAAGGTCATAACCTGCGGGTTTTNGCCTGACCTGCTGATACGCCTCATTCCAGCCGCCTTCACCTTCTCCGCGCCTGTCAGGTGCGGATTCTGCCGTGACAGAGTCTGCCTCATCTTCCAATTTACCCTCTATATTCGTAAACAATATTTAACCCCAAGTGTTACATACTTTCGCAAGCTATAAACGGCGCCAGCTTGTTCCCGCGGGGCTGTCTTCCAGTATTATACCCCGATCTTTTAAGTTTTGCCTTATGCTGTCCGCTTTTGAGAAGTCTTTNGCTTTTTTTGCTTCTGTTCTCTCNGCGATAAGTTCTNCNATTTCCCTTGAAAACTCATCATCCCCTGTATTACCGGCGGTTTTGTCCGTTATTGCTTCTTTTAACCTGAGCCCCAGCACATTATCCATGTCAAAAACAGCTTCTAAAGATTCCTGCGAAGCCGGAACATCCTTTAAAAGCCCCCAAAGTTCCGCCAGCGCTCTTGGCGTATTTAAATCATCTTCGATCGCTTTATCAAAAGCTTCTATACACCTGCGGACTTGCAGCTGCGAATCAGGGGTTGCGGAAACAGCCTTTTGCGCCAGATTCCGCAGTTTATCGATTAAAGACTTGCGTGAATTTTTCGCTCCCTGAAGGCTTTCAAATGAAAACTGAAGCTGGCTGCGGTAGTGGCCGCCAAGCAAAAAATAACGGTAATCCAGCGGATCGAATCCTTTATCGATTAAACTTTGCAAAGTGAGAAAGCTGCCGGATGATTTTGACATCTTTCCCTTGTCCATCACAAGAAATTCATTATGAAGCCAGTATTTAACCCAGGGTTTTTTTCCTGTCGCGGCTTCGCTCTGCGCGATTTCGTTTGTGTGGTGAATCGGAATGTGATCGATGCCTCCCGCATGAATATCAAAATTTTCGCCAAGGTATTTGATGCTCATCGCGGAACATTCAATGTGCCAGCCGGGGTATCCTTTCCCCCAGGGGCTGTCCCACACAAGCGCCTGATTTTCAAACTTGCTTTTTGTAAACCATAAGACAAAGTCGCCCTGGTTTCGCTTGTTTTCGTCCTGACCTGTCCTTGCTCCGGCTTTTAAATCGTCAAGCTTTAACAGGGCAAGATCGCCGTAAGAAGGAAATTTCGATATATCAAAATAAAGATTTCCGCCAGAAAAATATGTGAACCCGTTTTTTTCGATTTTTTTAATCAGATCGATCATTTCCGCGATGTGTTCTGTGGCTTTGCACACGACTGTAGGCCGCGTGATGTT
>WQTB01000100.1 GCA_009786495.1 Treponema sp. | reverse complement strand
GTATCGGTATTTATCACTCCTGTTTTTATAAAGGGAAGTTTTTGGGGTTTTGTCATTTTCAGCGATGATCACAGCGAGCGTTATTTTGACGATGAATCAATTGAAATGCTGAAGACGGCGGCGTTCCTTTGCGCTAACGCGATTATGCGCGCAGAAATGGAACGCGAATTGACCGAGGCTCATACTTTTTATAAGGCTATCGCGAAATCCGCGCCGTTCGGACTTACAATTTTTGATGAAGATATAAATGTTATTGATTGTAACGAGGAAATATTAAGAATATGCGGCGCTGCAAAAGAAGACTGGATTAATAATTTTCATAGTTTTTCTCCTGAATGTCAGGCTGACGGGGAAAAATCAATCGACAGGGCTTTAAGAGTGATGAAGCATGTAATAAAAACGGGCGAGACTGTTGTTATCGACTGGCTTCATCAGAATACTTCCGGCGAGCAAATACCGTGCGAAATTACGGTGACATGCCTTGAAAGGGACGGTAAATATACAGGACTCGCGTTCGCTTATGATCTTAGGAAAATTAAAAAAATGGAAAGGGAGATGATCAAAACCGCGAAGATTAATCAGGCGATTCTTGACGCGATGCCTGTAGGTCTTTCCATCCTTACCGGAAATCCGCCGATGATTTCCGACTGCAACGCTGAACTTACAAAGATGTTTAAGGCTCCCAACAGCAAATTATCGATCATTACTTTGAAAAATTTTCAGAGGAATATCTGCCGGACGGACGGCCTTCTTTTCCTGTCGCTCTTGATATTATTATGCGCGCAAGCAACGGCGAGTCGTTCAGGACAGAATGGCCTCACATAACATCAGACGGCGAAAGCGTTCCGTGCGACCTTACTCAAACATGCATCAGGGTTGATGATGAATTAATAATACTTGCTTTTCTTTATGACCTTCGCAATATCAAAAAAATGCAGAAAGAAATTGACAGGGCAGCGCGGATCAATCAGGCGATTCTTGATAATTTGCCGATCGGCATGGCTTTTTTTGACGGCACTCCAAAGGTCACCAATGTTAATGACAAACTCGCTGCGATGTTTGATACGCCGAAACAGCGGCTTATCGATCGTTACTACGAAGATTTTTCTCCTGAATATCTGCCTGACGGACGGAAAGCGCTGGAAGCGGCGCATGATCAAACGAACCGCGCGATCGCGGGCGAAATTGTCAGGTTTGAATGGCCTCATCAGACAGCGGACGGCAGACCTGTGCCGTGCGATATAACGCTTATGCGCGTTAAGGACGAAGATGAATTTATCGGGATTGGATTTTTATACGATTTAAGCGACGTAAAAAAACTGACTCGGCATTTGCATGAGCAGGATGAACTTTTAAAAGCGCTTAACAATGTATCCTCTACATTGATTGAGCCGGAAACGGATTTTGAAGATTCGCTTCAAAACGCAATGAGCATTATCGCCTGCGCGGTGAACGCCGACCGGGTTTGTATATGGAAAAACTACAACTCGGATGAAGGCGGTTACTGCTCTGAGATTTACGAATGGGATAAAGGCAGTTTCAGAACAAGCGCCGAACACGGCGCTCTTACCGAAGATTTAAAATATAAAGAAAAAAAATTTTTAAAAGAACTTGCATCGCAGGGGAACAGCGTCAGTTTTCTGGTGCGNGAAATGCAGTCCAACCTGAAAGATCACCTGACAGCGCGCGGNATAACGTCAATTTTTATAATGCCNGTTTTTATACAGGATAAATTCTGGGGTTTTATCGGTTATGATAATTACACAAAAGAGCGGCTNTTTTCCGAAAACGAAGAATTAATCCTGCGCTCCGCGAGCCGNACGATTGTAAACGCGATCAGCCGCAACAATATTACAGTGCAGCTGGAAACCGCGGTTAAGGAATTGATTGTCGCAAGGGAACAGGCCGAGCAGGGGAACCGTTCCAAGAGCGCGTTCCTTGCCAANATGAGCCATGAAATNCGCACGCCGATGAACGCAATTATCGGCATGACTGTTATCGGCAAAACCGCCGACGATATTCCGCGCAAGGATTATTGTTTTGAAAAAATNGAAAACGCTTCGCANCATTTGNTAGGTGTAATAAACGACATCCTTGATATGTCNAAAATTGAAGCTAATAAATTTGAGCTTTCAAATGTAGAATTTAATTTTGAAAAAGTGCTTCAGCGCGTTGTAAATATTGTCGCNTTCAGGGCTGACGCGAAAAAGCAGAAATTGACAGTTCATATTGATAAATCAATTCCCGGCACTTTAATCGGCGACGATCAGCGCATCGCGCAGGTAATAACAAACCTTCTTGGCAACGCCGTTAAATTCACTCCCGAAGAAGGCTCCGTCAGGCTTGAAACACGTTTTATCAGCAAGGAAGACGGCGTATATACAATTCAGATAACGGTCAGGGATACCGGTATCGGGATAAGCCCCAAGCAGCAGCAGCAGCTTTTCCAGTCTTTCCAGCAGGCAGAGTCGGGAACATCGCGAAGGTTCGGCGGCACGGGACTGGGGCTTGTAATATCGAAAAATATTATCGAACTTATGGGCGGGAGCATTGAGCTTGAATCCGAGCTCGGCAAAGGGTCGTCGTTTTCTTTTACCTTTAAGGCAAAGCGAGGAGAGAAAAGGCCGGCTAATTTATCCGGTTTAGGGATTAACTGGGACAATGTTTCCGTCATGGTGGTAGATGACGACAGAGAAATCCTTGAATACTTCAAGGAAATCATGCGCGGATTCGGCACAAGCTGCGATACCGCTTTAAGCGGGCAGGACGCTCTCNCGCTAATCGGGGCTAAAGGTTTTTACGATATTTATTTTGTCGACTGGAAAATGCCGGATATGGACGGAATCAAACTCGCGAAAGAACTGAAGTTGAAATCATCGAATCACGCTGTTGTTATAATGATTTCCGCCGCCGAATGGAGCGCTGTCGCGGACGAAGCTAAAAAAGCGGGCGTGGATAAATTTCTTTCCAAGCCGCTTTTCCCGTCGGCGATTGCTGACGCGATTTCTGAAGTTATCGGGATCAGCCGCAGCAATGAAGCTAAGCCTGATGAAAACCGTGAAATATANAAAGGGCATAAAATTCTTCTTGCGGAAGACGTTGANATTAACCGCGAAATAGTTGAAGCGCTTGTAATGCCGACGCTTCTTGAAGTTGACTGCGCCGAAAACGGACGCGAAGCTGTCGCGAAATTTATCAAGTCGCCTGATGATTATTCTTTGATACTTATGGATGTGCAGATGCCCGAAATGGACGGCTACGAAGCGACGCGCGAGATAAGAAAAATTGAAAATGCTCTGATTAATGATTCCGCCGAAAGCAATAAAANGCCTTCAGATAAAATCCTTGAGAANGGTTCTGTGTATTTGCATAAGCAAATACCAATAATTGCGATGACAGCTAACGTTTTCCGCGAAGATATAGAAAGATGCCTTGAAGCGGGTATGAACGATCATATCGGCAAGCCGCTCGATATTAACGAATTTTTCGGTATATTGCGAAAGTACTTATCTAATCAGTAATTTCTGCTAACTAAGCGCTTGTTTCATTTCTTTCACATAATTGTAAATATAAGGCGCGGCGTTTTCTCCGTGCTGCGCGATCAGTTTGACAATCGCGCTTCCCACGATAACGCCGTCGGCGATACGCGACATCTGCGCAGCCTGCGCCGGCGTGTGAATTCCGAACCCTATTGCGGCGGGAATGTCAGCGGTTTTTTTAATTGTCGATGTAATTGCGCCAAGATCAGTTGTTATTTCGCTGCGTACGCCTGTTACTCCCATTGATGAAACAATGTAAATGAAACCTGACGCCGTCCTNGCGATTTCTTTTATCCGTTCCTGCGATGTCGGCGCGACAAGCGAAATTAAGTCGATGCCGTGTTTTGAAGCGGCTTCACGCANAGGCGCCTGTTCTTCAAACGGAAGATCGGGGATGATTATGCCGTCTAGNCCCGCAGCCGCGCCGCGCGTGAAAAAAGCGTCATAGCCTGTATAATCATTTGTTTTATTTGGANTCATNCCGTAATGAAAAACAGGATTTAAATATGTAAGAAAAACCAGCGGAACTTCTGTTTCTTTTCNAAGGTCNGCGACAAGCGAAAATAATTTTTCCACTGTCGCNCCCGCTGCGAGCGCGCGGTTATTCGCTTNCTGAATAACCGGTCCTTCGGCAATAGGATCGGAAAAAGGTATCCCGATTTCTATAAGGTCAGCGCCTGCCCGAATCATTTCCAGAATAAACTTTTTTGTTTTATTTATGCACGGGTCTCCGCCTGTTACAAAACCGATAAATGTCTTGCCTTTTTTAAAAGTGTTTTTTATTCTACTCATTTATTTTTATCCCTCGATATTTTGCGATTGATGACAGCAATCGCGTTTTATTCATTTATTTTTATTCCTCGATATTTTGCGATTGCGGCAACGTCTTTATCGCCGCGGCCTGAAAGACAGATGATGATGTTTTCTTCGCGGGAAAAGTTACGTGCAATTTTTTGCGCGTGCGAAACGGCGTGCGCGCTTTCTATCGCGCAGATTATGCCTTCTGTGCGTGATAAATATTCGAAAGCGCAGACGGCTTCTTCGTCTGTTACGGGCACATACACGGCGCGTTTTGTGTCCGAAAGCCACGCGTGTTCGGGACCAATGCCCGGGTAATCAAGCCCCGCCGATATTGAATACACAGGCGCGATTTGTCCTTCTTCGTTCTGGCAGAAGTACGACTTCATTCCGTGAAAAATACCGACCTGCCCTTTTGTAATTGAAGCTGCGTGTTTTTCTGTTTCGATTCCCAATCCGGCGGCCTCGCAGCCTATTAATTTAACGTCCTTGTCATTTATAAAATTGTAAAAAGCGCCCATCGCGTTGCTTCCGCCGCCGACGCACGCGATAACCGCCGCGGGAAGCTTTCCTTCCGCCGCCAAAATCTGCTCCCTTGCTTCCCTGCTTATTACGCTTTGAAAATCGCGCACAATTATTGGAAAGGGATGCGGCCCCATTACAGAGCCAAGCACATAATGCGTGTCGTGAACGCGGCTTACCCATTCGCGCATTGTTTCGTTCACGGCGTCTTTTAAAGTCATTGTGCCGGATGTCACAGGATGTACAGTTGCACCTAACAACTCCATGCGGTATACGTTTAACGCCTGCCTTTGCGTATCTTCTTTGCCCATGAAGACTTCACATTCCATTCCAAGAAGGGCGGCGGCGGTCGCCGCGGCTACTCCGTGCTGGCCTGCTCCCGTTTCGGCGATAATGCGCGTTTTTCCCATTTTTTTTGCGAGCAGCGTCTGGCCAAGGACATTGTTGATCTTGTGGGAGCCTGTGTGGTTCATGTCTTCGCGCTTCAGATAAATTTTCGCGCCGCCGAGATCGCGGCTCATTTT
>WQTB01000099.1 GCA_009786495.1 Treponema sp. | reverse complement strand
ATTTCCTTAAAGTTCATGTCTTCTACCTGTTCATGCAGCCACGCGACAATCTCTCCGCCTTTTTCGTATTCAAAGGATTCAAGCCGCAGCATTATAGAATCAATTCTGCCCATGTCGTATTCCGCGCAGGCTTCGCGTAACTCTTTAAGCAGCGCGATGTCAGGCACTGACGCGGAAGGCTTATTGTTTTTTTGATTGTGCAGGTCAAGCGCGCTGTTAATGGAATCAAGAAGTTTTTCCGCCGATTCAATGAAGGCGCTGTTTTCCGCAATTACCTGTTCTTGTCTGCCTGTTATCGCAAGGCGTTCCATGCGCTCAGCCTGCGTTCCAAAACCTGCCGCGCCGATGCCGAAACTTGATCCTTTTATCCCGTGAACCGCGATGGCGTAATCTGAAAGATTTCCTTCGTTAAGATGATTTTTTATAATGTCAAGAAGCGGACGCGTGTTTATAACAAATGATTTTAACACATTTTTATATATTTTTTCATTGCCCGCAAAACGCGCAAGCCCGGCCTTTGTATCAACATTGTCAATCGTTATGCCGGATGTTCCCGCGGCCGCGGTTTTGGGCTTCGGCTCAGTTTTAAATTCCCTGTCCGTGTTTTTATTTCTGACCCACTTGCGCAGCACCGCATCAAGCTGAACTGTATCAACCGGCTTTGAAATAAACGCGCTGAACCCGTGTTCAAGAAATATTTTTTCGTTGCCTGAAATTGCGTTGGCTGTAAGCGCGATTACAGGCACATTTCTGGCGTAATCGGTTCCAATCTCTTCGCGGATGACACGTAACGTTTCTATTCCGTCCATTTCCGGCATCATGTGATCCATGAACACGGCGTCATAACGCCTTTTTTCATCGCGGATCATTTTTACGGCTGTTTGCCCTGAATCAGCGCAGTCTACAATTATTCCGTAAGGCGCCAGCATTCCCTTTGTAACGTCAAGGTTTGTCGGCATGTCATCCACAACAAGGACGCTCGCGTATGAAAGATCTATCCTTTTCAGCTTCGCGCTTTGGGCGCGCTTGTTGTCTGTAAAACACGCGTTTATAAGATTGCAGGCTGTTTCTTTGCCGATAACAGTGTCGGACGCTTTTGTCTGGCGCAGCCGAATGGAAAATGTTGAGCCTTTGCCGTATTCGCTCTCCACGGCGATAGTTCCGTCCATCATGTCTGCAAGACGCTTTGTAATCGAAAGGCCAAGACCTGTGCTTTCAACTTTGCGGTTAGCCTGCGCGTCAACCTGACTGTAATCTTCAAACAGTTTTGGAATGTCATCGTTTTTTATCCCCTTTCCCGTATCTTTGATATATGAAACCAGCCATATATTATCGCCGTCTTTTTCAAATGAAATTTTCCATTCAACTAAACCTGAATTCGTATATTTAAACGCGTTGGAAAGAAGATTGTTAAAAATCTGTTTAACGCGCAGGTCGTCGCCAAGGAGCTGTTCAGGAAGATTTTCGTCCACGGCAAGAATAAAACGTACCGGCTTTTCGCCTATGCGCACAATGTTTAATGAAACAATATCGTTTATAAGACTCGGAGTATCGTATTTTACGGGGTGCAGCTCCAGTTTACCGGATTCGATTTTTGAAATGTCAAGGATGTCGTTTACAATGCCAAGCAGAGTAAGACCGCAGACATGAATCTTGCCAAGCTTGTCTTCAAGTTCGCCGCGATTATTAAGCCCCGGCGCAGACTGCCGAAGCGGCGGATATTCTGTGTTCAAAATAATTTCTGACAATCCTACTATGGCGTTTAACGGCGTGCGCATTTCGTGGCTCATGTTCGCAAGAAAGCTTGTCTTGGCGCGGCTGGCTTCCTGCGCTTCCTTAAGCGCGGCTTCAAGTTCTTTCTGAAGCCTGCGGGTTTCTTCCATTAATTCTTCAAGGCGGCGGTTTTGTTCAGCCGTTTTGTTGTACGGTTTTGCGATAAGCCCGGAACTTACGCCTGCCGCTATTACGCCGGCAATAAAAAAGATAACCGCAAGAATCAAAAGCCTGTTCTGCAGTTTAACAACCAGATTTTCAGACATTGGCACGCTTAGGCCTATATACCAGCCTGTTTCCGAAGCNGAAACTTTCGCGTAAGCGCACTGGTATTCAATGCCGTCCAGAAAATAGCTTCCCAGCCCCCTGCCGTTTAAAAGCATTTCATTAAAAAAATTCGCGGAGTCGTCCGTAAAAATAATCCGCGACGTTACAAACTCAGGAAGGAAATGCGCGATCACTGTGCCGTATTCGTCGAGCATGAAAATGCTTCTTGTATCACGCAGAATAAAATCGCCTAACAGTTCTGAAAAGATCATACCGGAAATTGTCACAGAAAGAATGTTGTCGTTCCGCATTGGAGTGCAGATTTGCATAACAAGCTTTCCTGTTGTCTCGCTCAGCTTTGTTGTGGATATGACAGTTTGTCCGTCGAACGCGCTTTTAATGTATTTGCTGTGATCCAGCCAGTTAATCGAAGCGGGTGAGTCGCCATATTTGGCAAGGATTCCTTGCCTGTCCAGCACAGTAAACGCCATAAAATCCGTGAATTCTTCGAGCAGCTCCTGCATAGCGCCTTCCATTTCCAGACTGTTCATCCCCGAAAGACAGCTGGCCGCGGTTTGGGCATTTGATTTATATAGACGAATTCTTGTCGATACAAAGTCATTGGCAATATCCATTGCAAGTGATATATCTTCGCTCATGGTGGCGTTCAATGTGTTGCGGGTTAATACAAGGCTGGAACCGAAGTTGACGGCTGTAATAATTAGCACAATAGCTGTGATGATCAAAGCGGCTTTTAGTCTCACCCCGGATAACTCCTATTAACGTAAATTCCCCCATAGAAATTGTAATTTAAGCGGATTGTCAATAAAACACCCCAAAAATATTATATAAAATCGCAAAATGTACCCCAAATTGTGTTATGATTAAAAGAGAATTCACTTTTTATGAAAGTTAAATTTTATTATATTATGTTAAATCAGGTTTCTTTATGCATTAATTGTGGAAGAATTCAAGTATCATACTATAGATAAAAGATGGAGTAACAGGCGTTTCGTGAAAAAGCATTTAATTAAAAACATTTCAAATATCATATTGATAATTCTCTCTTTTTCCGTGCTGGTTTCTTTTACGGAATGTTCAGGGGATTCCGGGGATAACAAACTGGATTTTTCCATAATACAGTCGTACCGCGAAATCCCCGGGGTTACTGCCAGTGAAATCTCCGCTATCGAAGCGCTGCAAAAAAACCGCGGTTCAATCGTTTACGGAATCACTCCTTCCACAGAAGCGTTTGCGTACGAAAACGGCGATGTGAAAGGATACGCATCGCTTTTCTGCGAATGGCTGACAAGGCTTTTCGGCATAAAATTTGAACTTCAGATTCACGAATGGATTGAATTAACGGAAAAATTAAATTCAGGCGAAGTTGATTTTTCCATCCATTTTTTATCAAGCGATGAAAACCTTGATAAATTCTATATTTCCGATCCGATCGCGGAGCGTCAGTTTATAATTACACATCTTGAAGGAAGCCCGGATATCAGCCGGATCTCGCGCGAACGTAAGCCAAGATACGCGTTTACTGTAAGTTCGCCGACGGAATCAACCATCGCTTCCGTAATCGGGCGCGGCACGTATGACGCCGTATGGGCTGAACATTACGACGATATATACGGCATCCTGGAAAGGGGAGAAGCGGACGCGGTAATTACAACAAAAGCTGCGGAATCGAATTTTATAAAACATGACGATTTAATTCAGGAAGATTTTTTCCCGCTGACATTCAGTCCTGTTTCCATGATATCCGCGAATCCGCAGATGGAGTAATTATATCGGTGGTGAACAAGGCGCTTCATAGCGGCGCGATGCCTTACCTGAGCAGCCTTTACAACTCAGGCTACAATGAATACAAACAGTATAAATTTCTTATGACCCTTACCGAAGAAGAAAAGGCGTATCTGTCGGAAACAGTTTCAGTGCCGGTTGCAGCCCAGTATTTCAATTACCCGATGGTTTTTTACAATGATTACGAAAAAAAATGGGACGGCATCGCGTTTGATTTGCTGCGGGAAGCCGAATGGATTACAGGACTTTCATTTAACGTTATAAACAGCGAAAAAACCGGTATGTTCGAGCTGATACAAATGCTGATCGACGGCAGGGCGCATATTTTTACAGACCTTGTTTTTTCACGGGAAAGACAGCCGCACTTTCTGTGGGGTAATCATAAATTGATGCCGGATCAGTACGCGCTTCTTTCTAAAATAAATTTTCCTAATGTGAGCATCAACGAAATACCGCATATGCGGATCGCTTTGATAGAAAATACAGCGCACGCGGAAATGTTCAGCACATGGTTCCCCAGTGCGGATAACATTGTAAAATTTAGCACCGCGGACGCCGCCTTTCACGCACTGGAACAGGATGAAGTTGACATGGTAATGGCGGCAAAAAGCAAGCTGCTTTATTACTCGAATTATTATGAATTTTCAGGCTATAAGGCAAATTATCTTTTTAATTATTTTTATGAGTCCGCTCTGGCGTTTAACAAGGAACAGGTAATTCTGCGCTCGATTATGGATAAGGCGCTTTCTGTAATTGACACCAAAATTATAGTAGAGCAGTGGCTTACCAAAACATATGATTATCAGGCCAGGATTTTAGCGGCGAGAATCCCCTGGATAATCGGAGCTGTCGGCCTTTCTTTAATCGTGCTGGCGCTTTTACTGATAATTTTTTACAGAAGCAGACGCCAGTCAAAAAAACTGCAGAAAGAGCACGAGCGCGTAAGAATCATGCTGGATACGCTTCCTATCGCCTGTTTTATGGGGAATGTAGGGGGAACGGTTTACGANTGCAACAACGAAGCTGTGCGGCTTTTTGAACTGAACNACAAACAGGAATTTATCCGGTACTTTGAAAGCGAGCTTTCGCCTAAGTTCCAGCCTGATGGAAAAAGATCGTTTGACAAGCTTATTTCGTTCGGAGTAAAAGCGGTAAAAGAAGGCAAATGCACTTTTAACTGGATGCATCAGCTTCGCGACGGTACGCCAATCCCGTCGATTGTTACGCTGGAATCCGTTGTCTACGGCGGCGAAAAAATCCTGATGGTATCGGTGCGCGACATGCGCGAACATACAAAAATGATGAACGAAATCGACAGGCAGAACGAACTTTTAAAAACCGTGAACAGCGTTTCATCCGCATTGCTTGAGCCCGATATCGGCCATTTTGAAGATATCATAAAAAAATCGACCGGTATCATGGCGGGAATTACCGGCGTAGACCGGGTCAGTATATGGAAAAACACGGTCCCCATGAGCGAATCTTCGCAGATTCAGGACGAAGAACTTAAATTTTCACTGGTTTATCAGTGGGACAACGGCGTTTTTAAATCAAAGGCGGAAAACGGCGATCTTGCA
>WQTB01000098.1 GCA_009786495.1 Treponema sp. | reverse complement strand
GTTTCCCTGTCCGTGAAAATTACGCCGGCTTTTTCAAGCGCGGGCCTTCCGTTTGGAAAATTATCTTCGATTATTAAATATTGGGTTTCTTCCGCGTTTACAAACGGCGCAATATACGTGTTCTTTTTTGTTACGACCCCCTGCATGTTTTCAAGTCCGCAGGCTGTAAGCATATCGCGCACGCTGTCATCGGGACGCGGGGTGATTTTGTCGATCATTGTCCACGGGAATGAAACCTTGCTCTTATCGCGGATATAATCCAGAAAACCCGAATCGGCCTTTCTGTTCTCGACCCAGCCTTTTGCGATCGCTTCCATCGCGGCGAAAAGAATGTCTCCGTTATGTGAACAATTGTCCATGCTGACAAGCGTAACAGGCAGCGCTTCGCGGATGTAGCGTTCGTGCAGAAGCGAAGCGATCCGTCCAAGGTAGCTTTTAAGCGAATTAAGCACCGGCCCTGTTTTTAAATCGTCAGCGATATCGGGAAAATAATTTCCGTCCTTGTCTTTCAGGCTGTAGCCCTTTTCAGTGATTGTAAAACTTGCCATCTGAAGCGACGGGCAGGAAAAAACTTCCTTCAGGTATATAAGTTCAATGTCCATCCGCAGCGAATGCGCAAAAGAGGCGATTATCTTTTTATCTGTCGTGCCGTCGGATTTTAGCGTTACGCAGATTGTAAGATTGTCGAAGGCGGTAAAAGCTTTATCTTTAATTTCTCCGTCGTATCCTTCGGCTACAACGATGCCTGTCGTTTCGTGCCCTTCGTCAAGAAGCTGCTGCATAAGGGCGGCGGGAAACGCGCGGAAAATATTTCCCGCGCCGAAATGCACCCACTTTGGAAATTCCTTTGTAGCCGCGATCATTTTCTTCCGGTCAAAACGCGGCAGGCTTATACCCGCTTTTTCCCAGAACGCCGTGTCTTTAAGCGATTCATTATTTAACTTCATGGTTTTTTTCCTTTTATTATCTTGTAAAAACACTATCCGCTGATAAAATTATATCTTTATTTATATTAGATGTCAAAATAAAAATGTTATTTGTTTTTTACATTCAGCTTGATATTATTAACCCTTTGGGTTAATATATATTGACAGAGGTACATCTTGGATATATCATTTAAGAATAAAAAGTTAAGGAANGAGTTCAACGAAGGAAAGCGCCTTGAAAAGGTTCATGGGGTTCTCAGAGCAACGAAAATCAGAATCAGATTAACCGAATTAAGGTCAGCAGCCAGCCTTAATGATTTTTGGCCTCCGAAAAGCGGTCCATCCCGGTGCCATGAACTGACGATGGGAAAACAAAAAGGTATGTTATCAGTTGATTTGGATCATCCATACCGGCTTCTTTTTGTTCCGGATCACGATCCTGTTCCGCTCAAATCTGACGGAGGCCTTGACTGGAAACAAGTAACAGCAATTACAATTACAGAAATAGAGGACACACATGAATAACATTCAGATGGCAAATGAATACACTCCAGATTATATTGTAACACCAGGTGAAGTGCTTGAAGATTATCTTGAGTACACAGGCCTTTCCCAGGCGTCGCTTGCAGAGCGGACGGGTCTCTCAAAAAAAACCATAAACGAAATAATTAAAGCTAAATCAGCGATTACGGCGGAAACAGCGTTAAAATTTGAGCGTACTTTGGGCCGTCCTGCGCACTTCTGGAGTAATCTTGAACGGCAATATCAGGAAGACAAAACACGGCTTGCGGATAAGATTCGATTAGAAGAGGATTTACATTGGCTGGAAATTTTTCCCTTTAAGGAAATGGTAAAATACGGATGGATAGAATCCCATAAAGAAAAAATTAAACAACTAGCTTCCTTACTGCAGTATTTCGCTGTTGCTTCTCCTGCGCAATGGGAAACAATTTGGAACAGGGAATTACAAACTGCTTTTCGCAAAAAAGATAATACTCAAAAAGATATCGCCCTTGTATCTGCGTGGCTGCGTAAAGGAGAAATTGAATCGCAAAAAATACAATGTTCAAAATATGATAAGCAAAAGTTCCAAAACAGTCTTATTGAGATTCGTAAACTTACTTTGGAAGATAAAAATCCCGGGGTGTTTGCCCGGAAACTGGAAGCTCTCTGCGCCTCTGCCGGTGTTGCCATTGTTTTTATTCCTGCGCTGCCAAAACTTGGCATTTACGGAGCAACAAGGTGGTTCAATGATAAATATATAATACAGTTAAGTTTATACGGCAAAAGCAATGATCAAATGTGGTTTACAATTTTTCACGAAGCCTGCCATATAATTAATCATTCGCGCAATGAACTTTATATTGAAGAAAAAGGACTTGAAAACGAGAAAGAAAAAGAAGCGGATATTTTTGCCAGTAATTTCTTAATTCCACCGAATGAACTCTCAAATTTTCTTGCGTATAAAACAACAATTACCCTAACTTCGATAAAACGATTCGCTTCAAGCATCGGCATTGCTCCTGGTATTGTTGCAGGCAGGCTGCAGCATGATAAGAAATTACCCATGAGTTTTGGAAATGATCTTAAAGTCAGGTATGAGTGGACAGAGAAAGAGAAAAAATCGTAGGATTATTTACTGTTGCCGCAGTAAGCCGAAGCGTTATATGCAAACAGCCGCTCTTTACAAATTTACTCTCCAATCGCTTCCATTANGTATTTCTTCTGCAGCGCGAATTCCGTAGTTACNGTAAANTCGGAATCCCGCGGGCGCTGCGGCTTTACATCGATTTTTTGCGTTATCTTTCCCGGCTTGCCTGTCATTATGTATACCGTATCCGACAGAACAAGGGCTTCTTCAACATCATGCGTTATAAAAATCGTTGATACTTTCATCCGCTGCGCGATGTCTGCGTACCATATCTGCATTTTTCTGCGCGTAATTGCGTCTAACGCGGAGAAAGGCTCGTCAAGGAGTATCACGGGGTTATTAAGGGTGATGTGATCGCCTGATGTCTGCAGGCTTCCCGCGGAAAGACAGGTGCGAAGAAGGGCNGCGCGCTGTCTCATTCCGCCTGAAAGCTCGTTCGGGTATTTGTTTTCATATCCTGAAAGTCCGAACATCGGGAAAAAATCCGCGGCGTATTCCATTGCTTTTTTTTTCTTTTCGCCGCGGATTAAAAGCGGAAGTATTATGTTGCCGATAACGGTGCGGTATTCCAGAAGCAGATCCTTTTGCAGCATATAGCTTACTTTTCCGCTTTTGCCTGTTATATCCGCGCCGTTTAAAATCACCCTGCCGCGGTCCGGTTTGTCAACGCCTGAAAGAACATTAAAAAGAGTCGTCTTGCCTATGCCCGAAGGACCGACAAGCGAAATGAATCCGTACTGCGGCAGTTCAAGACTGATGTTTTCCACCACGGGATTGCCGTTGTAGTTTTTGATAATGTTCTCGCAGGAAAAAAAATTCACTTAATTAGTCCTTTTTATATTATACAGAACCGTGAAAATTTACGGCAGGAACTCGTTTGTAAATCCGCCTGCGCCGATGTTTACTTCCAAAAGCCCCTGTTCAAACATCCATGAATAAAAGCCGCCCCATCTTGCGGAATCAATTTCTCCCCAGCGCGGCGCGTCNCCGCGATAGCGCGTTTTTAAGTATTCCTGGCTTTGCATTACAAGCTGCCTGTCAAGTTCTGGCGCGTAACGCAGAAGAATCTCCGCGGCTTCACGCGGATTCTCTATCGCGAAATTATAACCCCTGCTTACAGCAGCCATAAATTTTTTAACGGTTTCCTGATTGCTATTTGCCCATTTTGTATTCGCGGCAAGCACAGGCGTGTAAAAATCAAGCTTGCTGTCAAAAGTTCCAAGATCGATATAATTGATATCGACTCCGCCGGCTTCCGCGGCGATTCCGTCCCACGCGTAATAAATCCAGATTGCGTCAACATCGGTTAAAAGCGCGGATATCGCGTCCGCCGCGTTGTTCGGAATCATGCTGACCGCGCTGAAACTGCCGCCGTCCTTTTCCACAATGTAGCGCATAACAGCAGTGACTACGGGCGTTTCCCATGAAGCGAATCTTTTGCCGGATAAATCGCGCGGCCTCATGATGCCGCCTGATTTAAGCGACATGATCCCGGACGTGTTATGGCTGATTATCGCGGCGACAGCGGTAACGGGAAGCGCGCCGCGCTCCTTGGCGATTGCAGGCCCCATTGATTCCTGGAACGTTATGCCAAATTCCGCTTTNCCTGANGCGACAAGNACAAGGGCTTCGTCTTCCGGCGGCTGCGTGATTGTCACAGAAAGCCCCGCTTCGGCGAACCAGCCCTTGTCCAGCGCGACAAAAAGCCCTGTGTGGTTCGTATTGGGCGTCCAGTCCAGCAGCACGCGGATTGTTCCGTCATTCCGGCTGCATCCGGTTATGTGCAATAAAAACGCACATAACAGCATCAGCATGATTTTTTTCATAAAAATCTCCTTATATGTTATGAATTTTATTAGTTTAGCTGTCAAAATTTTCTCCACGGCATCAGTTTTTTTTCAAGCAGCGATACAAGTTTTATCAATAAAAGGCTTAAAGCCGACACAAGCAGAATCACGGCGAACATTTTGTCAAATGAGTATGTTCTTCTTACGCGGATCATGTATACGCCGAGTCCCGCGTCTCCGCCGAGCCATTCTGCGATTACCGCGCCGATTATCGAATATGAAGCTGCGATTTTTAATCCGGAAAAAAACGCGGGAAGACTGCCGGGAATTTTTATGTAACGGTAAAGCTGCCATTTTTTCGCTCCCATCGATTGAAGAAGCCTGAGCGCGTCGTTGTCTGCGGACGCGAACGCGCCTAAAAGGCTTATTGTTACAGGAAAAAAACAGGTAAGAAAAACAAGCGTAATTTTCGGCGCAAGCCCGTATCCCATCCATAAAATTAAAAGGGGCGCGACAGCGATAACGGGCATTGTCTGCGTTAAAAGCAAAACCGGAGTAACAGATTGTTTTATAAACCTGTTCGCGTCCATGATTACAGCGAGAATAAACGCGGCCGCAACGGCAAGCGAAAGCCCCGCCGCGGCTTCCATCAANGTATAAAAAAGATGGCTCATAAGAAGACTAAANTCGTCAATAAAAACTTTAATTACCTGAAAAGGACCNGGCAGCATGTAAGGCGGAATAATCCCTGACATGCTGACAATCTGCCATGCTGTAAGAATCGCCGCGATTGGGATTACAGGCAGCCAGTTGTATTTAGACATAAAAAAAGCCTCCGCGGAAATACNGCGAAGGCGCTTATTAATTTACCTGATAAATTTTCCGGCAACAAATAAACATTTCCCTACGCTGGCATTATCCAGATCAGGTTCGTATGACACATAATCGATATGGTCATACAAGGGTTCCAAACGTCTTTTGGGCGACGTTCAGTCTCAGCCTTTCAGCACCCCAATATCATCAATATGATTATTAAACATATTTTAAAATTTGTCAAGCGC
>WQTB01000097.1 GCA_009786495.1 Treponema sp. | reverse complement strand
GCCTGCGGCGACGGGGATCCCGATAACATTGTACCCAAACGCCCAGAACAGATTTTGTTTTATTACGCGGATTGTTTTTTTGCTTAAATCAATCGCGGTTTGCACGTCTTTTAAATCAGATCGCACAAGAACAATTCCGGCTGATTCCATCGCGATGTCTGTGCCCGATCCTATCGCTATGCCGATGTCAGCCTGCGCAAGGGCGGGCGCGTCATTGATGCCGTCGCCAACCATAGCGGTAATCCTTCTTTTTGCGTCTTTTTCCTGTATTTTTTTTATTTCCGCAGCTTTGTCATTCGCAAGCGCTTCTGAAATTACATGATCGATGCCTGCCTGTTTCGCGACGGCATCCGCGGTTTTTTTGCTGTCGCCAGTAATCATTACAACATCAATTCCGGTTTTTTTTAAATTCTCTATAATTGTTTTGCTTTCAGCTTTGACAGTATCAGCTATCGCGATAATTCCCGCGATTTTTCCGTTAAATGAAACATATACGGGCGTTTTTCCTTCGCCTGACAGCCTGTCGGATTCGGACTGAAGCCCGTCAAGATCGATTTTTTTTTCTTCCATCAGCTTTCTGTTACCTGCAATGATACTGATGTTTTCCCGCGTTTCAGCTTCTATGCCCCTTCCTGTAATTGAATTAAAATTTTTTAAAGGAAAGAGCGTTAATCCTTCATTTAACGCCTTTTTAACTATTGCCTGCCCCAAAGGATGCTCGGAATCCCTTTCCGCAGATGCTGTTAGCTGCAAAAAATCGCCGCTGCCTTTTATTGCGTCCTGTTTGCAGATAATGTCCGTAACAGAAGGCTTTCCTTCCGTAATGGTGCCTGTCTTGTCAAAAACAACCGTTTTGATCCTGTGCGCGTTTTCCAGGGCTTCGCTGTCTTTTATGAAGATTCCTTTTTTCGCGCCAATGCCCATTCCAACCATAATCGCGACAGGCGTCGCAAGACCAAGCGCGCACGGACAGGCGATAACAAGAACAGAAATAAAAATCATTAAAGCGAATTCCATCTCCATACCGCCCGCGAAAAACCACGCCGCGCCCGCAAGCAGGGCAATTAAACATACAACAGGAACAAAGTAACCTGATACAATATCGGCGGTTTTGGCGACAGGAGCTTTTGTGTTCTGCGCGCTCTCTACCATTTTTATGATTCGGGCGATCATTGTATCGCTTCCAATCTTGTCAGCTTTAAAAAGAATTCTTCCTGTTGTGTTAATTGTAGCGGCATACACGCTGTCGCCGGGGTTTTTGTCAACAGGCATGCTTTCGCCGCTTAGCATGGATTCGTCAATTGCCGTATTGCCTTCCGTCACTTTTCCGTCGACAGGGATTTTTTCACCCGGTCTTACAATGACAACATCGCCGATGCAAATATCCACGGCATTTATTTCACGTTCTGCGCCGTCAACAATAACCCGCGCTGTTTTGGGAGAAAGCTCCATCAGCTTTGTTATCGCTTCATTTGTTTTTCCTTTGGAAAAAGCTTCAAGATATTTTCCAAGAAGAACCAAAGTGATAATAACGCCTGCCGTTTCAAAATAAAGCGATTCAACAGCTTCAGGGCGGTTAAAAAAAATCATGATTGTATTGTAGGCGCTGTATAAAAACGCCGATGACGTGCCTACCGCTATCAGTGAATCCATGTTAGGGCCCGCTAAAAACAACGATTTAAAACCCGCAGAATAAAATTTATGCCCTGCGAAGATCACAGGAATAACCAGAAACCATTGAATGACAGCGTATAAAAGCGGCGAATCTTCCATCATGTGATGAAGAACCTCGGCAAATGGAAGGCTTGCGAATTTAATCATCGGAGCCATTGCAATATATAAAAGCGGCAGTGAAAAAACCGCGGAAATTATCAATTTTATTAATAATATTCTTAACTCTTTTTGTTTTCTTTTTTTATTTTTGGCGTTATCTGATTCATTGCCGGAAGTTTGGCCCTGCGAAGCGTTAATAACTTTGTATCCCGTTTTTTCGATCGCGGTTTTAATAATATCAATATTTGTTATATCAGCGTTATATGAAACTGACGCTTTTTCCGCCGCGAAATTTACAAACACACTTTCTATGCCGTCAAGATTTTTTAAACATTTTTCTATTCTTTGGGCGCAGGCTGCGCAACCCATTCCCCCGATAGAAATAATAACTTCATTCATAATTATTCGCAGGATTCGGTCTGCAGGAACGCGCCCGCCGCGCTGTATAATTCGTTATAATTAACATCTGAAAATGACGTTACATCCGTGATTATTGTTTTACCGATTCCCATTTTCCCAATCCCTTCTTTTATATGATCCTGTGCGAAATTTTCGCTGTTTTCTCCTGATGTATCGTGAACCCAGTGCCGCGCTCCGGCATTATCCCTTTTCATATACCTTTCAAACAAAACATTAAAATCGCCTTTAAAAATAAACGACAGGCAGCTGTAATTGTATTTATCAAGCAGGACCTGAATCTGTTCCATTTCATGCAGTTTAAAATTGCTTTCAAGTATTAATTGGCTTCCTGTTTTAATTAATTTTTCCGTAATATGCATCATAAGTAAAAATGTCGCGCTGCTGCCTTTTTCAAGAACAAGTCCGCCGTCCTGTCCAAAGCCACAGCCGAGAACTTCCTTAATTAAATCCTTGTTAAAACAGGGAATATTGTAAAGCCGCGATAATTCCAATGAAAAAGTTGATTTTCCTGCAGCGCAGTATCCGCCGACTAAAATGATTTTGTTAATTTTGAAGCTCCTTGAGTCTATTAAATGTATTTATTTTTCATTATACCATAACATTAATAAGATTGTGAAACAAGAGAAACATACCATTTTAAAAGTTTTTATTATATGTTTAATTTATTTATTTTATCCACTTGTATATTATTAAATTTTAATATAGAATAAATGAAATAAATTTTAAGGAGGCTTAAATGCCAAAAATGCAAAAAAAACCGGGAGAAGCTCTTCAATCTTATATTGATGATTACCGGATTAACGCGTTCTCACTTTCAAAATCATTAAATGTTGCTTATCAGTCGGTTACTAATATTATAAACGGAAAAGCAAGAATATCAGTGCAGATGGCGCTAAGATTGGGGCAATTCTTCGGTAATTCGCCCGAATATTGGCTTGATATTCAAATCGCTTCAGAAATTGACGAGCTTGGCAAAAATAAAAAATTTGTAAAAGAAATCAAGAGTATACCGAAAGCTAAAAAACCTTCAGGCAAAGCGGAAAAAAAAGTAACCGCAAAAGCCGGCAAAAAGAAAACAAATACCCTTGCCGAAAAACGCAAAAAAGCTTCCAAAGTGCCGGGCGCCAGAGGAAGAAAACCAAAAAAAACCTGAAAATAATATAATAATTGCGCTGTTTCCTTTTAGTTGAAACAGCGCTCTAAACTTGAATTAGAAACACTACTCCACTTTGAACCGCGATACTTCGCTCATCAGAGTATCTACCTTTTCGTGATTCTTTACTGTTATATCATTAACCTGATTTACAGCGATGTTGATCTGATCGGCTCCAGTCGCCATTTCATTCATGCCGCCTGTAATTTCCTGCGTGATAATTTCAAGGCTTTTTCCTTCCTGTATTACTTCCTTCGAGCCGTGGCGCATTTCATCCGCTTCACCTTTTACGATTCTTGTAATCTCGTTAAGGCTGCCTACAGCTTCAAGCACCTGTTTGCTTCCCTGGCTTTGTTCTTCCATCGCGTTACGGATATTATCTTCCTGATCCGTTACGGTTTTTATGTGTTCGTCAATAATTTCAAATTTTTGAAGAACGTCATTTGTTGAATGAGTAATCTTGTCGATGGATTCTTTTATTTTTTTAAGAACTATGCCGATGGTCTTTGACTGCTCCGAAGAACTTTCCGCCAGCTTCCTGATTTCGTCCGCTACAACCGCGAATCCCTTGCCTATTTCGCCCGCATGAGCCGCTTCAATCGCGGCATTCATCGAAAGCAGATTTGTCTGGCTTGAAATATTTTCCATTACAGAGTTGATCTCCATCAGGCCTTCTGATTCGCGGGTAATTTCCTGAATGTCCTGCGCGACATCCTGAAGACTTGAGCGTCCGATTTCCGAAGCGGATGTGAGCAGGTTTACATTCTCCTTGTTCCTAATAAGCGTCTGCGTTACCGACTGAACATTCGCGAGCATTTCTTCGATTGCGGAAGAAGACTGCGAAACTGAAGTTGTTTGTTTTTCAACCTGCTGATTAAGCCTGCTGATGTTTAAAGTGATCTGTTCCATTGTGGCGTTAGTTTCGGAAACGCTTGCGCTCTGGTTTATCGCCCTTCCCTTGATGCTTTGAATATTCGCGGTAATTTCGTTTACTGCCGCGGCTGTCTCGTTCATGTTAGACGCAAGATCAGTGCCGATATTTGAAAGATCGGCCGCCTGCACTTTGATAACGTTAATAAGTCCCTTGATTTTATCGACAGTGGTGTTAAGCGCGCGTCCAATATTGCCGATTTCATCATTGCCTTTCGCGTCTACGGTTTGTGTAAAGTCCCCGTTACCGATAAACGTAAAGACTTTCTCCATGGATTTTAACGGAGCTGTAATGGAATGTGAAACGAAAAGAATAATTAAAGTTATAACCGCGAGGATTCCAACGCCGAGACTTATCAATACGATTGTCATTTGATTTACTTCCGCCATTATCGTAGCTTCAGGCACAATGGTTACCGCGCTCCATGCTGTACTGTCGCCTCCGATAAAAAACGGATAAGTTATCGCCATTACCCTTGCTTTATGCTCTTCTGAGTAAAATGTTTCAAAAAATTCAACGCCTTTTTTTAATGAATTTAATAAGGAGTCTACGTGTTCTCCATATATGTCTATCGAAGCCTCCCTCAGGCTTTTTCCCCGTTTATTTGGGTCAGAGGCGGAAACCACCAAACCGCTTGGGCTGTATAACCCGGCGATTCCGGTCCCGAAGGGTTTGATTACGCTTATCATTTCCTGTATTTCACTTAGTTCCAGGTCTACCCCGGCTGCTCCTATCGCCCGTCCGTTTAACAAAATCGGGACAACAACGCTTGTTATCAATGTCTGCTTCCCGTTAATATATTCAAAATAAGGCTCCGCGACTGTTTCCCTGCCTGTCCTGAGCGGGATGGTATAATAATCAGCGTTTTGATAATTTGTATGCGCGGTCATGCTTATTCTGCCGTTGTCATTTGTCCAGTAGCTTATGAACCTTCCTGTGGAATCGGTTCCCGCAGTATTCACAAAGNCCGCGTCATTGCCGTCCAGGGCATCCGGTTCGTATATCGCCCATACGCCAATCCAGTCCGGATTTTTTGCGGCTATGGTCTGCAGATAAAAATTGACCATATCCCTTCTTTCATCAGCTGGAATAATAGTTTTTAAATTTTCAAGTAAATATACATAAGCCCTGATTTCATCAAAAGGNACTTCCAAATAGGCTTTAACCGAGCCGGACGTCACCGCTGTTACGTTGCGGGCGTTCAGTTCCGATATGGACGTGATCCCGTTTGACGCGATCATGGTCGCTGTAATTGTCA